>NZ_AMXB01000020.1:0-75681 GCF_000310125.2 Thauera sp. 27 | reverse complement strand
CCCCAGCCTGCTCACCGGCGGCGCCGGTCTGGTGCTGGGCCTGCCCGGCAATGCGAGCCTGCCCGAGAGCTGGAGACCGGCCCTCGATGCACTGCCCAGCGCAGTGCCCGTGGTGCTGGCCAGCCGCTGTGGCGGCGGCGTCAGCGCGCAGCGCGCCGGCACGCCCGGCAACTGGCTGAACGCAGGCGGGCTCGATCCGCTCAAGGCGCGCGTCCGCCTCATCGCGGGGCTGGCGGCAGGACTGCGCGGCGCCCGCCTGCGGCGCTGGTTCGAACGCGGCTGATGCGGCGCCAGCGCCGCAGTTCATAACCCCGGATCGGTCCCGCCGCCAGCCACGGCAGTCTCGACCATGCGTCGGGTCAGGTGCGGCGCGAAGCCTTCGATGAAGGCATAGACGTAAGCTCGCAGCCACGCACGCCTGCGCAGGCCAATGCGGGTGGTGCTCGACTCGAACAGATGCGAGGCGTCCGCCATGCCGAGCTTGCGATCCTCTTCGGGGTCATAGGCCATGCGCGCCAGGATGCCGACACCCAGGTCGAGCTCGACATACTTCTTGATCACATCCGAGTCGATCGCCGTGAGCACCACATTGGGCTTCAGCCCACGCCCGAGGAAGGCCTTGTTGATGTGGCTGCGGCCGGTGAAGGCGTCGTCATAGGTGATGATCGGATAGCGCGCGATGGCCTCGAGGGTGAGCGGCGACTCGCGCAGGATCGGGTGGCGCGGCGTCGCCACCACGCAGCGGTTCCACTGGTAGCAGGGCAGCATGACGAGGTCGTCGTAGTCGGCGATGGCCTCGGTGGCGATGGCGATGTCGGCCGTGCCGTCGAGCACCATCTCGCACACCTGGCGCGGATTGCCCTGGTGCAGCGACAGCCTGACCTGCGGATAGCGCTGCATGAAGTCGCGCACCACCCGGGGCAGCACGTAGCGCGCCTGCGTGTGGGTGGTGGCGATCGACAGGCTGCCGCTGGCCTCGTTGGCGAACTCCTCGCCCACCTGCTGAAGGTTGCCGAGGTCGTGCAGCACGCGCTCGGCAATGGCGAGCACCGCCCGCCCCGGCTCGGTGATATCGACCAGGCGCTTGCCGTGGCGCACGAAGATCTCGATACCCAGCTCGGACTCGAGCAGGCGGATCTGCTTGGACACGCCGGGCTGCGAGGTGAACAAGGCGTCGGCCGCATCGGACACGTTGAGCCCGCGCCGGGCAACTTCCTGGATATAGCGCAGCTGCTGGATGTTCATCGCGCACCTATATAACCAAATCTTCTTGAATACTAACTCAAAATGTCTTTTTGAAACTAAACGACAAAGATACGATGCAGCGCACAACGAACACGCCCCTCCGCACCCCCATATCGAGAGTCCAGCCATGTACCAGTACGACGAATACGACCAGCGCATCGTCGATGAGCGCGTCGCCCAGTTCGCCGACCAGACCCGCCGCTACCTGGCCGGGGAGCTCAGCGAGGACGAGTTCCGCCCCCTGCGCCTGCAGAACGGTCTCTACATCCAGCGCCACGCGCCGATGCTGCGCATCGCCGTCCCCTATGGCAACCTGAACTCGACGCAGCTGCGCACCCTGGGCCATATCGCCCGCACCTACGACCGCGGCTACGGCCACATCACCACGCGCCAGAACATCCAGTTCAACTGGCCGCGCCTGGAAGACGTGCCCGAGATCCTCGACCTGCTGGCAAAAGTGCAGATGCACGCCATCCAGACCTCGGGCAACTGCATCCGCAACGTCACCTCCGACCCCTTCGCCGGTGTCGCCCCCGACGAACACGTCGACCCGCGGCCGTGGTGCGAGATCCTTCGCCAGTGGAGCACCTTCCACCCCGAATTCGCCTTCCTGCCGCGCAAGTTCAAGATCGCGGTCAACGGCGCACGTGAGGACCGCGCCGTGATCCAGGTGCACGACATCGGGCTGGACATCGTACGCAACGCTGCCGGCGAGCTGGGCTTCCGCGTGCTGGTGGGGGGCGGCCTGGGACGCACGCCGATCATCGGCGAGGAAGTCGCCGCCTTCGTGCCCTGGCAGCAGATCCTCAACTACTGCGAGGCCGTCCTGCGCGTCTACAACCTGCACGGCCGGCGCGACAACGCCTACAAGGCACGCATCAAGATTCTGGTGAAGGCGCTCGGCGTGACCGAGTTCGCACGCCAGGTCGAGGAAGAGTTCGCCCACCTCAAGGACGGCCCGTCGACGCTGACCCAGGCCGAGATCGACCGTGTCGCCAGCCGCTTCAACGACCCGGTGCTGAGCGCGCTGGAGGCGGACGCCGGCTACCGCGCACAGCTCGTCGCGGACAAGGCCTTCGCCGCCTGGGCGCGGCGCAGCGTGCGCGGACACCGTGTGGCGGGCTACGCCAGCGTGGTGCTGTCGCTCAAGCCCTATGGCGTGGCACCGGGCGACCTCACGGCCGAGCAGTTCGACGCCGTTGCCGATCTCGCCGACCGCTACGCCTTCGGCGAGGTGCGCAGCACCCACGAGCAGAACATCGTGCTCGCCAGCGTGCGCGAGGCCGACCTGCATCAACTGTGGCAGGACGCCCGCGCGATCGGCCTGGCAACGCCCAACATCGGCCTGCTCACCGACATCATCGCCTGCCCGGGGGGTGACTTCTGTGCGCTCGCCAACGCCAAGTCGATCCCGATCGCCAACGCCATCCAGGACCGATTCGACGACCTCGACCATCTGTTCGACATCGGCGAACTGGAGATCAACATTTCGGGCTGCATGAACGCCTGTGGCCACCATCACGTCGGCCACATCGGCATCCTCGGCGTGGACAAGAACGGCGCCGAGTTCTATCAGGTGACCGTCGGCGGCGAACAGGGCAACCAGGCCGCGCTCGGCAAGGTGATCGGCCCCTCCTTTGCCGCCGCCGAGATGCCCGACGTGATCAGCTCGCTGATCAACAACTACATCGACAACCGCCAGGATGACGAGCGCTTCATCGACACCGTGCGCCGCATCGGGGTGGAATCCTTCAAGACCCGTGTGTATGCCGAACGCAGCGCACGCCAGCAAGCCGGAGAAAGCGCTCATGTCTGAGATCATCAAGAATGGCCGCGTCCAGGCCGACGAATGGACGGTACTGCGCCTGGCCGAGGGCGATGACCCCGCTGCCGTCGCCCTGCCCGCCGGTCGTGTGATCGTGCCGCTGGCGGTGTGGCTGGCGCGCCGCGACGCACTGCACGCCCAGGCCGAAGCCGGCGTGCTCGGCGTATGGCTGGCCGGCGACGAGGATCCGGCTGTCCTCGCCGGCGACCTGTCCGCACTGGCGCTGATTGCGGTCGACTTCCCCAAGTTTGCCGACGGGCGCGGCTACTCCATCGCCACGCTGCTGCGCACCCGCCATGGCTATGGCGGCGAATTGCGCGCGATCGGCGACGTGCTGCGCGACCAGTTCTTCTTCCTGCTGCGCTGCGGCTTCTCGGTGCTGCAGCCGCGCGAAGGCAAGTACAGCGCCGCCCAGCTCGAGGCAGCGCTCGCCAGCCTGCGCGACTTCTCCGAGCCCTACCAGGGCGCGGTCGATCGCCCGGAACCGCTGTTCCGCCGCCAGCCGCGCACCCCTTTGCACAAGGAAGCCGCCTGATGAACGCCAGCGTGTCCCTGTTGCGCCCGGCCGCCGCCAACCCGGCGACCCGCCCCGAGCTCACCGACGCGCTGCGTGCCACCGTAGGCGCCAAGGCCGCAGCAGCACAGGCCTTTCTGCGCGAGGCGGTGGCCGAGTTCGGTGCCGGCGGCGAGCTCGCCTTCGCCAACAGCTTCGGCGCCGAGGACATGGTGCTGACTGACCTGATCCTGGCGAACGCGCTGCCGATCGAGATCTTCTCGCTCGACACCGGCCGCCTGCCCGCCGAGACCTACACCCTGATCGGCGAGGTCGAGCAGCGCTACGACACCAGGCTCAAGATCTACTTCCCGGACGCGAGCGCAGTCGAGACCTTCGTGCGCAGCCAGGGCATCAACGCCTTCTACGACTCGGTCGAGCTGCGCAAGGCCTGCTGCGGCGTGCGCAAGATGGAACCGCTGCGCCGCGCGCTCGCCGGCAAGAAGGCCTGGATCACCGGCCTGCGCGCCGCCCAGTCGGTGACCCGCACGGGCCTGCCGGTGCGCGAGCTCGACAGCGCCAACGGCCTGGACAAGCTCAACCCGCTGTCGGACTGGAGCGAGACGGAAGTCTGGGCCTACATTCGCCTTCACGAGGTGCCCTACAACGCGCTGCACGACCAGTTCTACCCCAGCATCGGCTGTGCGCCCTGCACGCGCGCCGTCGCCGTGGGCGAGGACGTGCGCGCCGGGCGCTGGTGGTGGGAAGACCCCGCCTCCAAGGAGTGCGGCCTCCACGTCAAGAAGGGCTGAAGCGATGAACGGCAAGCACCCCGCCCAGGCCCCGCACGCGCCGGTCGTCGGCGCCGGTCGCCGCAGCCTGCAACACCGCCTCGGCGCCCTGCGCGCCGGCCTCAAGGCCGCCCTGCGCGCCTTGCGCTCGCACCCGATCAAGCATCCGCAACGGTAACCAAATCATGTCGACGCTCACCAAACAGACGCTGTCCCACCTCGACTGGCTCGAGGCCGAAGCCATCCACATCCTGCGCGAGGTCGCAGGCCAGTGCGCCAACCCGGTGCTGCTGTTCTCCGGCGGCAAGGACTCCATCTGCCTGCTGCGCCTGGCCGAGAAGGCGTTCCGCCCCGGCCGCTTCCCCTTCCCGCTGATGCACATCGACACCGGCCACAACTACAAGGAAGTGACCGACTTCCGCGACAAGCGCGCCGCCGAGCTGGGCGAACGCCTGATCGTGCGCTCGGTGGAAGACTCGATGGCGCGCGGCACCGTGGTGCTCAAGCACCCGGGCGAGTCGCGCAACAAGCACCAGTCGGTGACGCTGCTCGAGGCGATCGAGGAATTCGGCTTCGACGCCTGCATCGGCGGCGCCCGCCGCGACGAGGAGAAGGCGCGCGCCAAGGAGCGCATCATGAGCTTCCGCGACGAGTTCGGTCAGTGGGACCCGAAGAACCAGCGCCCCGAGCTGTGGAACCTCTACAACGCACGTTCGCACAAGGGCGAGAACATCAGGGCGTTTCCGATCAGCAACTGGACCGAGCTCGACGTGTGGCAGTACATCCAGCGCGAGCAGCTCGAGCTGCCGTCGATCTACTTCGCCCACACCCGCCCGGTGGTGCGCAAGAACGGCCTGCTGCAGCCGGTAACCGAGCTGACGCCGGCCAGGGACGGCGACGTGGTCGAGGACGTGCTGGTGCGCTTCCGCACCGTCGGCGACATCACCTGCACGGCGCCGGTGGAGTCCGACGCCGACACGGTCGAGAAGATCCTCGCCGAGACGGCAACGACGACGATCACCGAGCGCGGCGCGACGCGGATGGACGACCAGACCTCGGAAGCGTCGATGGAGCAGCGCAAGAAAGAAGGCTACTTCTGACCCGCGCCCGAACACAGAGCATTGAAGGAATCATGACCATGTCCGCCCTTGAACACCTGCCCGAGATCGACAACGGCCTGCTGCGCTTCCTCACCTGCGGCAGCGTCGACGACGGCAAGAGCACCCTGATCGGTCGTCTGCTGTTCGACACCAAGACCATCCTCGCCGACACGCTGAACGCCATCGAGAAGACCTCGGCCAAGCGTGGCATGAGCGCGGTCGACCTGTCCCTGCTCACCGACGGCCTGCAGGCCGAGCGCGAGCAAGGCATCACCATCGACGTCGCCTATCGCTACTTCTCGACCGGCCGGCGCAAGTACATCATCGCCGACGCCCCCGGCCACGAGCAGTACACCCGCAACATGGTCACCGCGGCCTCCACCGCCAACCTGGCCATCATCCTCATCGACGCGCGCAAGGGCGTGCTCACCCAGACCCGCCGCCACTCCTACCTCGCCAGCCTGGTCGGCATCCCCCACCTGGTGGTCGCGGTCAACAAGATGGACCTGGTCGACTACGACCAGGCTGTGTTCGAGCGCATCAAGGCCGAATACCTCGCCTTCGCCGCCAAGCTCGGCATCAAGGACCTGCGCTTCATCCCGATCTCGGCACTCGAGGGCGACATGATCGTCGACCGTGGCGAGCGCCTGTCCTGGTACGACGGCCCGACCCTGCTCGACGTCCTCGAGAACGCACCCGCAGCCCACACCGAGCAGGCCGAGGACTTCCGCTTCCCGGTACAGTTCGTGTGCCGCCCGCAGGATTCCGCCAACCCCGAGCTGCACGACTACCGCGGCTTCATGGGCCGGGTGGAGTCGGGCGAGATCGCCGTCGGCGATGCGGTGACGGTACTGCCCTCGGGCGCCAGCAGCCGGGTGAAGGCGATCGAACTCGGCGGCGAGCGCCTGCCGCGCGCGATCCACGAGCAGTCGGTGACCTTGCTGCTGGAGGACGAGATCGACATCTCGCGCGGCGACCTCATCGTCAAGTCCGCGGAGGCGCCGGAGCCGGTCAAGCAGATCGACGCCACCGTGTGCTGGCTGGCGGAGACGCCGCTGTCACCCGCGCGCACCTACCTGCTGCGCCACACCACGCGCGAGGTGAAGGCCAAGGTCGCCCGGATCGACTACCGGCTGGATGTGAATACCCTGGCGCAGGAGGAGACCGCAGGCCTGGCCATGAACGACATCGCCCGCGTCAGCCTCAAGCTCGCGCAGCCGATCGTCGCCGACCGCTACGCCGACAACCGCGCAACCGGCGCCTTCATCATCATCGACGAAAGCACCAACAACACTGTGGGCGCGGGGATGATCGGCTGAGCGGATTGCCGGCCGACCCGCTTTGCGCACACTCGCGGCGCTGCCGATAATGTCGGCAGCGCCGTTTCCTTTTTGTCCGCCCATGCCCCAGACCACCACCAACCCTGCCGAAACTGCCCGTACCCGCCTCGACAAGTGGCTGTGGGCCGCTCGCTTCTTCAAGCATCGTACCGGTGCGACCGAGGCAGTCGAGGGCGGCAAGGTCAAGCTCAACGGCATCGCGGTGAAGCCCGCGCGTGACGTGAAGGCTGGCGACCGGCTCGACATCACCATCGGCGAGGACATCCGCACGGTCATCGTGCGGGCGATCGCGGACAAACGCGGCTCGGCCACCGTTGCGCAGACGCTCTACGAAGAGACGGCCGAGAGCGTCGCCGCCCGCGAGCGCGCCCGCGAACTGCGCACGGTCGCAGCGGCCCCCGGAGCCGGCCTGCATGGCCGCCCCACCAAGCGCGACCGCCGGCGCATGGACCGTTTCGGCGCGCGCTGAAGCCTGCGGCAGCCTTCCCTGCCGGCTGGCCACGAACGAGGCCGGCGTCGCCACCCGCTGCAAATGCTCCGTGCAAGGACGTTGATCGAGCGAACTTGTTCAGACCATCTACACTCGGACTGACACGGCCCACCGCACAAGCGCGCGGCACTGGACGACGGAGGACACGAGGATGGGTGCAAGTGCACGCGGACATGCGCGCAGGCTGTTCGGACTTATGCTGGTCGTCCTTGCCCTGGCAATGACACTGGCAGGCACGCTGACCGCCCAGCAGGGCGGCGCTGCGCTGGTACTGCGTGTCGATGGTGCGATCGGCCCGGCGAGCGCGGACTACATCCACAAGGGCCTGGCGCGTGCGGCCGCGACCGGCGCGCAGCTGGTGGTGATCGAGCTCGATACGCCGGGCGGGCTCGATAGCTCGATGCGCACGATCATCAAGGATATCCTCGCCTCACCGGTACCGGTGGCGACCTTCGTAGCCCCCGAGGGCGCACGCGCAGCAAGCGCGGGCACCTACATCCTTTACGCCAGCCACATCGCGGCAATGGCGCCCGCCACCAACCTGGGGGCGGCCACGCCGGTGGCGATCGGCGTGGGCGGCCCTCAACCAGGCAGGACCGCGCCGCGCGAGGACTCGCCTGCGGCGGGAGCAGAAGCCGAGGAGCGTGCGCAGCGGGCCCCAGCCTCCGGCAAGGAAGCGGGCACGGCGGGTGATGACCAGGACGCCGACGCCCCCTCCCCAGCCCCGCCCGCGGCATCCGCACGCCCGCAGGCCGCCACGCCCGCCGACGCCATGGCAGCCAAGTCGATGTCCGACGCCACCGCCTACATCCGCAGCCTGGCACAGCTACGCGGGCGTGATGTGGATTTCGCCGAACGCGCGGTACGCGAGGCGGCCAGCCTGTCGGCGGAGGAAGCGCTCGCCCAGGGTGTGATCGACCTCATCGCCTTCGACACCACCGAACTGCTCAAGCAGCTCGACGGCCGCGAGGTCGCCGTTCTCGACGGCACACGCACGTTGGCCACCGCCAGCATCGCGCTCGAACGCCTGGAGCCCGACTGGCGCAACCGGGTGCTGGCTGCGCTCGCCAACCCGCAGGTGGCGCTGATCCTGATGATGATCGGCATGTACGGACTGTTCTTCGAATTCACCTCACCCGGCTTCGGCGTACCCGGCGTGGCGGGCGCGATCTCGCTTCTGATCGCCCTCTACGCCTTCCAGCTCCTGCCGGTGAACTGGGCCGGCGTGTTGCTGCTGGCGGTGGGCGCGGCCTTGATGCTGGCCGAGGCTTTCCTGCCCAGCTTCGGCGTCCTCGGCGTCGGCGGCATCATCGCTTTCGTGGTCGGCGGCGTGTTCCTGATGGATGCGGACGTGCCCGGCTTCGGCCTGCCCCTCGCGCTCGTGATCGGCATGGCACTGGCGAGCGCAGCCATCATCATCGCCATTGGTACCTTTGCCGCACGCAGCCACCGCCGCCCGGTGGTGAGTGGCAGCGAGGAAATGCTCGGCGCACTGGGCACCGTCGGCGCCGCGGCCGAAGGTGGCGGCTGGTGGATCCATGTGCACGGCGAGACGTGGCGGGCACGCTGCGCGCAGCCACTGGCCTCCGGCAGCCACGTCCGCGTCGTGGCGATGGACGGGCTCATCCTCGACGTCACCCCCGCCTCCGCCCAATCCGATCCGTTCCAACCCCAACCAGGGAGCCTCCCGCCATGATCGACCTTCAACTCGGGCTCGGCCCGCTGATCCTGCTGCTGCTCTTCCTCGTCATTGCCGCGCTCAAGGTGCTGCGCGAGTACGAGCGTGGTGTCATTTTCATGCTCGGCCGCTTCTGGCGGGTCAAGGGCCCGGGCCTGGTGATCGTGATTCCTGGCCTGCAGCAGATGGTCAAGGTGGATCTGCGCGTGGTGACGATGGACGTACCCTCGCAGGACGTCATCTCGCGTGACAACGTCTCGGTCAAGGTGAATGCGGTGGTGTATTTCCGCGTGGTCGACCCACAGAAGGCCATCATCCAGGTCGAGGACTACTTCAACGCCACCAGCCAGCTCGCCCAGACCACGTTGCGCGCCGTACTCGGCAAGCACGAGCTCGACGAGATGCTGTCGGAGCGCGAGAAGCTCAACACCGATGTACAGCAGATCCTGGACGCCCAGACCGATGCATGGGGCATCAAGGTGGCCAACGTCGAGATCAAGCATGTGGATCTCAACGAGACCATGGTGCGCGCCATCGCCCGCCAGGCCGAGGCCGAGCGCGAGCGGCGCGCCAAGGTGATCCACGCCGAGGGTGAAAAGCAGGCCGCGGAAACGCTGCTCGAGGCCGCGCAGATGCTGTCCCGCGACCCCGCCGCAATGCAGCTGCGCTACCTGCAGACGCTGACCCAGGTGGCAGGCGACAAGAGCTCGACGCTGGTGTTTCCGGTGCCGGTGGACCTGCTGGGCAAGCTGATGGGTGCGCCAGGCACAGCAAGACCGCCCCAGGGCTGAGCAAGCTCAGCCACGAGGGGCTAAAGGTGATCAGGCTTGGCGGGCATGCGATAAAAGCTCGCGGCTGGCGCCGCTCCTACAGCGGGGGCATGGCGCACAGGGGATGCTGCAGGAGCGGCACCAGCCGCGAGGGGTTGAGGGCGAGTACGCCCTTGCACCGGAGACACTCAAAGAGCAGCCACCATGGATTTTGCAGGCCCGGAGCTCAGGCCCAATCCAGCACCAACGCAAGCGCGAGTGGCAGGAAAACCACCGCGGCCACATTGCCGATCAGCACCATCGAGGCGACCTTGTCCGGCTCCTGGTTGTAGCGCTCGGCAAACATGAAGTTGAGCACCGCTGGCGGCAATGCACCGAACACCAGCACCAGCGCCGCCTCACGAGGCGGCAGTTCGATGAGCTGCAGCACCATCCACGACAGCGCGAGCCCGACCAGAGGCCGCGCCACGGCGCCGAACACGCCCACGCCGATCGCGCCGATGCGTGCGTTGGCAAGCCGCACTCCAAGGCCAAAGAGCATGAGCGGGATTGCGATCTCGCCCAGCATCCGGATCGCGGTCAGCAATGGCGGCCAGACCTCGAAATGCGTCAGGCTGACACCAAGGCCGAGTGCAGTGGCAAGCACGGACGGCACACGCCACACCGTCAGCACGCTCACGCGGTGGTCCAGCAACCAGGCCCCGAAGGAGAAGTGAAGCAGGTTCGACACCATGAACATCACCACCATCGGCGCCAGCGCCAGCTCCCCGAACGCGAGCACGGCCAGCGGCAGGCCAAGGTTGCCGCAGTTGTTGAACATCATCGGCGGCACCAGCGTCTTGGGCTGCATGCCGGTGACGCGCGCCAGCACCCAAGCCGCCACCCCCGAGCCCACCACCATCACGATCGAGGCGGCGATGAGCGGCAGGAAGGCGCTGATGTCGAAGGCCTTGTTGGCCAGCGCGGCGAACACCAGCGCGGGCACGAACACGTCCATGTTGAGCTTGTTGGCCTGCGACAGGTCGGGCTTGACACGGCGACCGACGAAGTAGCCAAGCGCCGTGATCGAGAACAGCGGAAAGAGGATTTCGACGATGCGGATCAGCATGCTGGGCGCGGACGCGGATCAGAGCACGTAGCGCGCCAGATCCTCGCGCTGTGCGAGCATGTCGAGGCGGCCGTCAACATACGGCGCATCGACGACGACCGCATCGAGCGTACCCTTGCCGGCCTCGAACGAGACCTCCTCGAGCAGCTTCTCCATCACGGTGTACAAACGTCGGGCGCCGATGTTCTCGGTCTTCTCGTTGACCTGGTAGGCGATCTCGGCGAGGCGGCGGATGCCGTCGGCGGTGAAGCTGAGCGTCACGCCATCGGTGGCCAGCAGCGCTTCGTACTGGCGGGTGAGGCAGGCGTCGGTGCTGGTGAGGATGCGCTCGAAGTCCTCCACCGACAGCGACTCGAGCTCGACGCGGATCGGGAAGCGGCCCTGCAGTTCGGGGATGAGGTCGCTGGGCTTGGACAGGTGGAACGCACCGCTGGCGATGAACAGGACATGATCGGTCTTGATCATGCCGTACTTGGTCGAGATCGTCGTACCTTCCACCAACGGCAGCAGGTCGCGCTGGACGCCCTGGCGGGACACGTCGGCGCCATGCGCATCAGTACGCGCCGCAATCTTGTCGACCTCGTCGAGGAAGACGATGCCGTTCTGCTCGACAGCGCGCACGGCCTCGAGCTTGACCTCCTCGTCATTGACCATGCGCGCAGCCTCCTCGTCGGCGAGCAGCTTCAGCGCCTCGCGGATCTTGAGCTTGCGCTGCTTCTTCTTGCCACCGCCCAGGTTCTGGAACATGCCCTGGATCTGCTGGGTAAGCTCCTCCATGCCGGGGGGGGCGAAGATCTCGGCCTGCATCGAGGGCGCGGCAAGCTCGATCTCGATCTCCTTGTCGTCGAGCTCGCCCTCGCGCAGCTTCTTGCGGAATTTCTGCCGGGTGGCGGAGTCCTGCGGCTCGGCCTCGGCCAGGCCCACCGGGCGTGCCGGCGGCAGCAGGGCATCGAGCACGCGATCCTCGGCGGCATCGAGGGCGCGGTCGCGCACCCGCTTCATCGCGCGCTCGCGGCCGTCCTTGATGGCGATCTCCATGAGGTCGCGGATGATGGTGTCGACATCGCGCCCGACATAGCCCACCTCGGTGAACTTGGTTGCCTCGATCTTGATGAAGGGCGCGTTGGCCAGGCGCGCCAGGCGGCGGGCGATCTCGGTCTTGCCGACCCCCGTGGGGCCGATCATGAGGATGTTCTTGGGCGTGATCTCGCTGCGCAGCGGCTCATCGACCTGCGCGCGCCGCCAGCGGTTGCGCAGCGCGATCGCGACCGCCTTCTTGGCCTTGTCCTGGCCGACGATATGCTTGTCGAGTTCGGAGACGATCTCCGGCGGGGTCATCTGGGTCATGCGTTCGCTCTCAATCCAGCACTTCGATGGTGTGGTGGTGATTGGTGTAGATGCACAGGTCGCCGGCAATCGACAGCGCCTTGGAGACGACCTCCTTCGGGTCGAGCTCGGTGTTCTCGATCAGGGCCCGCGCCGCCGACTGCGCATAGGCGCCGCCGCTGCCGATGGCGACGATGCCCTGCTCGGGCTCGAGCACGTCGCCGTTGCCGGTGATGACCAGCGAATGATCGCGATCGGCCACCGCCAGCATGGCCTCCAGACGGCGCAGCATGCGGTCCGTACGCCAGTCCTTGGCGAGCTCGACCGCGCTGCGCAGCAGGTTGCCCTGGTGCTTGTCGAGCTTGGCCTCGAAGCGTTCGAACAGGGTGAAGGCATCGGCCGTGCCACCTGCAAAACCGGCGAGGATCTGGCCGTTGTAAAGCGTACGCACCTTGCGCGCCGAGGCCTTGATGACGATGTTGCCCAGGGTGACCTGGCCGTCCCCGCCGAGGGCGACGCGATTGCCGCGCCGCACCGACAGGATGGTAGTGCCGCGATATTGTTCCATGACGATTCCTCGCCGGCGCAGGGCCGGCGTTTCAAGTAATCACTGACGCAGGGTGACGTGCGCAACCTGATCCACGCTCATGACGCGCAGCAGCGCGCCGACCATGGCGTTGACGTCGAACAGGCTGACGAGTGTACCCTGAGCCTGCAGGTTGGCGAGAATGTTGAACAGTGTCCCGGCGCAGACGAAGTCGATTCGACGCAGGCGCGCGCAATCGACCTTGAGCACCCGGCGCTCGGTCGCAAACGCTGCCAGCCGCTTGATCGCATCATTGGCCGCGCCGCTCAACTCCCCTTCGAGCACCAGCACATCCGGATCGGTGACCGACGCCGGCGCCGAGGCCGCCTGGGGCAATGCGGCACGCGGCTCTGCGCCGCGGCACTCCCAGGACGGCGGCGACTCCTCGAAGGTCACGGCGTAGTCGACGGCGATGTCCTCGAAGCGTGCCTGATCCCCGGCGTACTGCAGCAACTCGAGCATCATCAGCCAGGTATCGCGCTCCTCGGCCTTGCCCGGCGCCAGACGCCCCCCCAAGATGTCTGCCAGCGCAGCCACATTGAGCAGGGTGACCTTGACCCGATCTGCGGCCAGTTCGGCGAGCAGGCGCCGCCACACGCCACAGCCCGCGTCATCCACACCGCGGACGCGGCCGACGTCGATACGCACGGCGCCCGCCCTGCGCGCGATCGCCGCCACCTGCTCGAACTGCTTGCCGGCCTGGGCGCCAAGCTGGCCCGTGAGATTGACCAGAGGCGGCAGAGGCTGCCCGGGACGCACCAGCCGACCCGACAGGTCAAGCCAGGCAGGCGGCGAGCGCTCGAAGCGGGTCGCGTAGTCGAGCACACTCGACTCGAAGCGCTGTTTGTGCCCCCCCAGGCGATAGAGATCGAGCAGCATCAGCCAGATGCCCTCGCCGACATTGGCGCGCTCATCGCCCACGGTGGCCTCGAGCAGAGCCAGCGCTTCGGCATCGCTGCCATTGGCGTAGAGCACCGCCGCCTCCTCGTAGGCGGCACCAATTCCCGCCCCCACTTCCTGCACTTCGACCAGGCCTGCGGCGCGCCCGAGCGCGCGACCGTGATCTGTTGCCGAAAAATCCAGGCCGGACAGCTCCGTCGGCGGCGGCAACTCGACCGCAGCCGGCGCCCGCTCGACCTCTGGCACAGGAGTCACGGACGGCACTTTCTTGCCGAAGAAGGAGAGAGCCACGTGCGGATTTCCTGCATTTCCGGAGCGCCCGCTCCACGCCCGAAAGGGTGCAAACGACGCGTCACCGGCAAAAACAATATTTAGGTAAAAAAGCTTTTCAAACAACTATTAAGCAGCACCTGCGGCGACAATCGCCAACATTTGCAACAGGCGCGCACCGTACGCTCGGGCTCGGCTAGAATGCTGCAATGCAACCGAATATCACTTGCAGCCCCGGCAGCTCAAGCGCGCCAGCCCGGGCACAGGCAAGCCATGTCCTACCCATCAGAGTCTATTACGAAGACACCGACGCCGGGGGCGTCGTGTACTACGCAAACTATCTCAAATTCTGCGAGCGCGGCCGCACGGAGTGGCTGCGCGCGCTCGGCGTCGGGCAACAGGCCTTGCTCGAAGAGAGCGGCATTGCCTTCATGGTGCGCTCGCTGCAGGCCGACTACCGCGGCTCGGCCAGGCTCGACGACACGCTGCAGATCGTCAGCCGCATCGGCACACTGCGCCGTGCCAGCATCCAGTTCGAGCAACAAGCGCTGCGCGACGGTGAACTTCTGTTCTCGAGCAGTGTCATCGTCGCCTGCGTAGACGTAAACCGCCACAAACCCACCGCCATTCCGGCTCCCCTGTACGCTCTCCTCGAAAGCCAAGCATGACCGTCACCCAAGACCTTTCCATCATCAGCCTCATCGCCGAGGCCAGCATCCTGGTGCAGCTCGTCATGGCGCTGCTCGCCGGCCTGTCGGTCATGTCGTGGTACTGGATTTTCCGCAAGCGCTTCCAGATTCGCCAGGCACGCATCGCCACCGACAACTTCGAGCGCGACTTCTGGAGCGGCGGCGACCTCAACAAGCTCTACGACTCGGCAAGCCGCGGTCAGGCCGAAGGCATGGAGCGCATCTTCGAGGCCGGATACCGCGAGTTTACCAAGCTGCGCGCCAAGGGCCACGACCACGGCGCCACCCTCGACGGCGCTCGCCGTGCAATGCGCGCGACCTACCAGCGCGAGGTGGACGACCTCGAAGCTCACCTTGCCTTCCTCGCCTCGGTGGGCTCGGTTTCGCCCTACATCGGCCTGCTCGGTACGGTCTGGGGCATCATGAACTCCTTCCGCGGCCTGGCCAGCGTCGGCTCGGCCACGCTCGCGCAGGTGGCGCCCGGCATCGCTGAGGCCCTGGTCGCCACCGCGATCGGCCTGTTCGCCGCGATCCCGGCGGTCGTCGCCTACAACCGCTTCGCGCACGACATCGACCGCCTCGGCATCCGCTTCGAGAGCTTCATGGAAGAGTTCTCCAACATCCTGCAGCGCAACCTGCGCTGAACGGACCGGAGCAGCCTGCCATGCGCCAACGCCGCCTGATGAACCAGATCAACGTCGTGCCCTACATCGACGTGATGCTGGTCCTTCTGGTGATCTTCATGGTCACCGCCCCCATGGTCCAGACCGGAAACATCAACGTACCCTCGGCAGCCCCGGTGGCTGCACCGCTGAGCGAGGCCGTGGTGATCCAGGTGGACGACAAGGGCGCCTACTCGATCATCCGCACCGCCGGCGCCAAGCCTGAGGACGTACCCGCTGTACGTCTGCAAACGACACTGGCCGACCTGCTTGCCCAGAACCCGGAGCAGACCTTCCTCGTTGCCGCTCACCGCAGCCTGAACTACCAACAGGTGATCGACGTGCTCGAGACCGCACGCATCGCCGGCGTGCAGAAGATCAGCCTGCAGACCCAGTCGGGCACCAGCGGCCGATGAACGAACGCGTCGTCCGCACTCGCGAGCTCCCGGGCAAGTGGGCATCGCTGGCCCTGACGGTGGCCGTCCACCTCGGGCTGGCGCTGTTCCTGTTCTTCGGCGTGCGCTGGCAAAGCAGCCCGCCAGCCGCGCTTGAAGTACAACTCGCCGCCGCGCCTGCGCCGGCTCCCCAGCCCCGGCCTGCGCCGCCGAAGCCTGAGCCTCCAAAGCCTCAGCCGGCTCCCGAGCCGCCCAAGCCACAACCCGCTCCCGAGCCGCCCAAACCTCAGCCGGCTCCTGAGCCGCCCAAGCCGCAACCGGCCCCCAAGCCGGAGATCACCACCAAGGCGCCGGAGAAGAAGCCCGAGCCCCCCAAGCCGGAACCCAAACCAGAGCCCAAACCTCAACCCAAGCCCGAACCCAAACCGGAACCCAAACCGGAACCGCCAAAGCCGCAACCGAAGCCCGAGCCCCCGAAGCCAGCCCCCAAGCCCGAGCCGAAGCCTCAGCCAAAACCGGAACCCAAGCCGGAGCCCAAGCCGGTGCAGGATGACTACATGGCCCAGCGCCTGGCGCAGGAAACCCGGCGCGCAGAGCAGGCGCAGCTGGACAACCTGTTGCGCCAGGAAGGCGCACGCGCGGCGGCAGCAGGCGATGTGGATCGCTACCGCGCAGCCATCGCGGCCAAGGTGCGCGGCAACCTCCTGCGTCCGCCCGGCCTGATCGGAAACCCCGAGGCGGTATTCGAGGTCGACCAACTGCCCAGCGGCGAGGTGCTGAACGTGCGCCTGAAGCGCTCGTCCGGCGTACCCGCGCTCGACGACGCCATCGAGCGCGCAATCCGGCGCTCGAGCCCCTTGCCGCTACCCGACAACCGCAGTCTGTTCCAACGCTCGCTCGAACTGAAATTCCGCCCGCTGGCCGACGATTGAGCCCGCCTTGTCTATAATCCGCGGCTGGAGTCCGCCCGCCATGACGAAACTGCTTACCGCCTTCCGCCTCTTCCTCGCCGCCGCGCTGTCCAGCCTCGCGCTGGGCGCGCACGCCCAGCTCTCGATCGAGATCACCGGAGCCGGCGCCACGCGCTTTCCGGTGATCATCCCGATCTTCGAGAACGAAGGCCGGCTGCCGCAGAGCGTCACAGACGTCGTGCGCGCCAACCTCGAACGCAGCGGCCTGTTCAACCTGGTGGACATGGGGCCGCTGCCGATGCCCGAGTCGGTGATGCCGGATCTCGCCGCAGTGCGCGCGCGCGGCGCCGATGCCGTCCTCACCGGGAGCCTGATCCCGATGGCCGATGGCCGCTACGAGGTACGCTTCCGCCTCTTCGACGCCCAGAAGCAGCTCGAACTGGGGGCCATGGCGCTACCGATGAGCCCGGCCCAGAACCGCATTGTCGGCCATCGCATCGCCGACTTCGTGTTCGAGAAACTCACCGGCCTGCCGGGCTACTTCGCCACCCGCGTGGCCTACGTCATCAAGTCCGGCCCCAACTTCGAACTCCAGGTCGCCGACGCCGACGGCATGAACGCCGCAACCGCGCTGCGCTCGCGCGAGCCGATCATCTCGCCGGCATGGTCACCCGACGGCCAGAGCCTGGCCTACGTGTCGTTCGAGCAGAAGAAGCCGATCGTCTATGTGCACACGCTGGCCACCGGCCAGCGTCGGGTCATCGCCAACTTCAAGGGCTCGAACTCGGCGCCGACATGGTCTCCCGACGGTAACCAGCTTGCCGTGGTACTGACCAAGGATGGCCAGTCCCAGCTCTACGTCATCAATGCGGATGGCTCCGGCGTACGCCGCCTGGCGCAATCCTCGGGCATCGACACCGAGCCCTTCTGGGGCAGCGACGGCCATATCTACTTCACGTCCGACCGTGGCGGCAGCCCGCAGATCTACCGTATTCCAGCCGCCGGAGGCAGCGCACAGCGCGTCACCTTCGACGGCAACTACAACGTCTCGCCGCGACTCTCGTTCGACGGCAAGCTGCTCGCGTTCATCACCCGCAATGCCGGCCGTTTCCAGGTCGCCGTGCAGGACCTCGCCACGCGGCAGACCACGATCCTCACCGATTCGGCACGCGACGAATCGCCCAGCTTCGCACCCAGCGGCCGCATGATCCTCTACGCCACCGACAGCGGTGGCAGGGGCGTGCTGTCCGCGGTGTCGACGGACGGGCGCATCCGACAGCGGCTGACGGTGCAGGCTGCGGATGTCCGCGAGCCCGCCTGGGGCCCGCAGATCCGGTAAACACAACGCGGCGCAAACGCCGCAATCCTCTCTGCTGTCTTCAACACAAGTACTGGAGCTATACCCATGAAGAAACTCGTCCTCCCCGCCCTCATCGCCCTGACGCTTGCCGCGTGCTCGAGCACCGGCACCGACACCGCCGGCGCATCGGTTGAAGATCGTGGCGCCGGCGTGGCCACCGTCACTGCCCCCGGCATGAGCGGCAGCGGCATCGCCGCGCTGACCGATCCGAACAACATCCTGTCCAAGCGCAGCGTGTTCTTCGACTTCGACAGCTACGTGATCAAGCCCGAAGGTCGCCCGCTGATCGAAGCCCACGCCCGTTTCCTGGTGCAGAACCCCGAGATGCGCATGCTCGTCCAGGGCAACACCGACGAGCGCGGCAGCCGCGAGTACAACCTCGCCCTGGGCCAGAAGCGTGCCGACGTCGTCAAGCAGGCGCTGATGCTGCTGGGCGCGCGCGAAGCGCAGATCGAATCGGTCAGCCTGGGTGAAGAGAAGCCGCGCTGCGACGACCGCACCGAGACCTGCTACGCCGAGAACCGTCGCGGCGACATGCTCTACTCGGGCGAGTTCTAAGAGAGAGACGTCATGAAACGCCTTCTGCCGCTCGCAGCATCGCTTGCCCTCGTCGCCGCAGCACCGGCGCACGCCCAACTCTTCGGGGGTGACACCGAGGCACGCAACCAGATCATCCAGCTCAGGCAGGATGTTCAGGGCCAGCTCGAGACCGCCGGTCGCGGCCAGCTCGAACTGGCCATGCAGAACGAGCAACTGCGCGCCGAAGTGGCGCGCCTGCGTGGCCAGATCGAACTGCTGATGAACGAGGTCGAGACGCTCAAGCAGCGGCAGAGGGATTTCTACGTCGACCTGGACGCACGTCTGCGCCAGATCGAGACTGGCGGCGGCGCCCCCGGGGTGGCCGCCTCCGGCGATCCTGCCGCAGAGTCGGCCGACTACCAGGCCGCACTCGGCCTGCTCAAGGACGGCAAGCAGAAGGACGCCCTCGCCGCCTTCGAAACCTTCGTGACCCGCTACCCCGCGGGCGGCTTCACTGCAGGCGCCCATTTCTGGGCCGGCAACGCTGCGCTCCAGGCGCGCGATGTCGCCGCCGCGACCAAGCACTTCAATGCCGTGCTGCAGAAGTGGCCCAACGACGACGTCGCCCCCGACGCCATGCTCGGCCTGGCCAATAGCCAACAGGCACTGGGCGATGCAGCCGCCACCCGCCGCACCCTGCAGGGGCTCGTCGAACGGTACCCGCAAAGCAACGCCGCACAGGTCGCACGCCAGCGCCTGAACGCGCGCTGAGCGCAATGTCGCAGCAAGCCACGCGGACGGCCGCGACCGTCCGCCTTCGCATCACCGAAATCTTTGCCTCCGTTCAAGGCGAATCGAGCCGAGTGGGCCTGCCCACCGTGTTCGTCCGCCTCACCGGCTGTCCGCTGCGCTGCACCTGGTGCGACACCGCTTATGCCTTCACCGGTGGCCACACGCGCGCGCTCGATGACATCCTCGCCGAGGTGGCTAGCCATGGCCTGCGCCATGTCTGTGTGACCGGCGGCGAACCGCTCGCCCAGAAGGGTTGTCTGGCACTGCTGGAAGCGTTGTGTGACGCCGGCCACGAGGTCTCGCTCGAGACCAGTGGCGCGCTCGACATTGCCGGCGTCGATCGGCGCGTGTCGCGCATCATGGATCTCAAGGCGCCCGGATCCGGCGAGGTCGACAAGAACCGCTACGAGAACCTCGCCGAGCTCACCGCACACGATGAGCTCAAGATCGTGCTCGCCAACACAGGCGACTACGACTGGGCGCGCGAGCAGATCGCACGCCATCGACTCGACCAACGCTGCAACGTGCTGCTGTCCCCGGTGGCGGGTGAACTCGACCCGGCCGAGCTCGCCGAATGGATCGTCCGCGACCGCCTGCCCGTGCGCTTCCAGCTCCAGCTCCATAAGGTGCTGTGGAACGACGCCCGCGGGCGCTGAGCACTGCTCGCCCGCAGACCACCCCGTCTCGAACCGGATTGCCCATGACCTCCACCGCCCGCGCCGTCGTACTGCTTTCAGGTGGCCTCGACTCGGCCACCTGCCTTGCCATCGCCCGTGACATGGGCTTCGAGACTTACGCACTCTCGGTCGCCTACGGCCAGCGCCACGCGGCCGAGCTGACCGCATCGAAACGGGTCGCCGAAGCGCTTGGCGCACGCGAGCACCGCCTGGCACGGGTCAACCTGGGCCAGTTCGGGGGCTCGGCGCTCACCGACCCGGGCATTGCCGTGCCGGTCGATGAGGAGAACACAGGCATCCCGGTCACCTATGTCCCCGCCCGCAACACGGTGATGCTGTCCATCGCACTCGCCTGGGCGGAGGTACTCGGCGCCAATGACATCTTCGTCGGCGTCAACGCAGTGGACTACTCGGGCTACCCCGATTGCCGCCCCGAATTCATCCAGGCCTTCGAGACGATGGCCAACCTGGCGACCAAGGTCGGCGTCGAAGGCGCACGACTGCGCATCCACGCCCCGCTGATCGAACTCACCAAGGCCGACATCATCCGCCGCGGCATCGCACTGGGGGTTGATTACGGCCTTACCGTAACCTGCTATCAGGCCGACGATGGTGGTCGGGCCTGCGGCCGCTGCGAAGCCTGCCGCCTGCGTGCCGCAGGCTTCGAGGCTGCAGGTGTACCCGATCCCACGCCCTATCAGGCGCACGCGCACTGACGCCTCCC
Organism: Thauera sp. 27; assembly: GCF_000310125.2. Lineage (NCBI taxonomy): Bacteria > Pseudomonadati > Pseudomonadota > Betaproteobacteria > Rhodocyclales > Zoogloeaceae > Thauera > Thauera sp. 27. The sequence goes on along the minus strand of NZ_AMXB01000020.1, from coordinate 55,030 downwards.
GCGGCGACAACCCGGCCACATCGCGCTTTGCAGTTAGAATTCGGCCTCCCCCTCGCCCCCTGGCCAAAATCATGGAAGAACCCCTGGTCTCCGCCTCGACCATCGTCTGGCTCGCCTTCGCCATCGGCGCGGTGTTCGGCTTCGTCGCCAACCGCACGAACTTCTGCACCATGGGCGCGGTAGCGGATGTCGTCAATATGGGCGACTGGGGCCGAATGCGGATGTGGGCACTTGCCATCGCCATCGCCATCCTCGGCACGACGGCCCTGCAGGCCCTTGGCCTGTTCGATGCCAGCAAGTCCTTCTATACCGGCAATCGCCTGATCTGGCTGTCGAATCTGGTCGGCGGCCTGGCGTTCGGCATCGGCATGACCCTGGCGTCGGGCTGCGGCAGCAAGACACTGATCCGCATCGGTGGCGGCAACCTCAAATCGATCGTGGTCTTCGTCTTCCTCGCCATCGGGGCCTACATGACAATGCGGGGCCTGTTCGGTGTCTGGCGGGTACGCCACATCGACACCGTGTCCACCGTGCTGCCCCACACTCAGGATATCCCCGCATTCCTGAGCGCGGCTTCCGGCATGGCGCCCGCTTCAGCCTTGCTCGTGGGCGCGCTGGTGGTGGGCGGCGGCCTGCTGATTTGGGCGCTGGCCGACCGGGAGGCCTGGCGCAGCGACGTCCTGGTCGGCGGCGTGGTCGTCGGCGCAACGGTGGTGGCCGGCTGGTATGTCTCCGCCCATCTCGGCTATGTCGCCGAACACCCGGAGACGCTGGAGGAGGCCTTCATAGCCACCAACAGCGGGCGCGCCGAATCGTTGACCTTCGTAGCCCCCCTCGCTTATACGCTCGAACTCCTGATGCTGTGGAGCGACACCAGCCGCGTGGTGACTTTCGGCATCGCCAGCGCACTCGGCGTAATCGTCGGCTCGGCGGCCCATGCAGTGGCGAGCCGCGGCTTTCGCATCGAAAGCTTCCGCGACAGCGGCGACCTGGTACGTCACATGACTGGTGGCTTGCTCATGGGTTTCGGAGGGGTCACGGCCATGGGCTGCACGATCGGCCAGGGCATCACCGGGCTGTCCACCCTCGCCCTGGGCTCGGTGCTCACCACGATCGCCATCATCGCCGGCTCGGCCGTCACTTTGAAGATCCAGTACTGGCTGCTGATGCGCGAAGCCTGAGTCACATGCCGCCCCGGGACAAACGCCACAACTGCGAGCCACTATTGACGCGACAGGCCAGCCGAACTAAAATCTTGCCTCGCTTTTCGGGTCGTTAGCTCAGCTGGTAGAGCAGCGGACTTTTAATCCGTTGGTCGCAGGTTCGAATCCCGCACGGCCTACCAAGAAAATCAAGCACTTACGCCACTTTCCCGGAAGTGGCGTTTTTGCTTCTCGGCTCCATGTAAGCCTTTTGTAAGCGCCAGCGAAAGGTCAGGCGCACGGCCGCACGTTGCACGCATGAAACGTTACGCGGCCGTTACCGCAAGCGGCAGGTAACGCGGATGCAACCAATTTGGTTGCTTCAGCTCAGGAAACGCGCCAGGGCGGCGCAGGGTCGGCGGATGGGGCGATGCCTTCCAGCGGGTGCGCTCGGGGCGCGTGGGCTCGTTTGGAAGGTCGCAGGCCGGGCCTATCGACTAGCGCGCGGCCGGCTCAGAATGAACCATGCCCTAAACCGGGATTTTTTCTCCGCGTGGGTTGGGGCGCGGTTTCCAGGGGTGTCGATTCTGAAACTTTCGCGGGGGCTACCCCCTCGGCCTCGCTCCCGGCGGCCGCCTCGGAAAGTTGCAATTTCGCGGGCGTGGAAATTCGCTTTGGGGCGCGGTCCCCAGGTCGGTGTCGTCTAGAGATTGAACCCGCCCCTCCCGCTGGTCAGGGTGCCGGTTCGCTGGATACCGCGCTAACCGGCGCACTAACCAGCGCCTCGGGTTGCTGGTAACCGGACTGGTAACCGCGCGACTACTCACGTTTTGTCACGTTCCGTCAGGTTTCGTAAGGTCAGCGCGAGCGGCGGCGCATGCCTCGTGCGCTTCGCTGGCAAGGCGGGCCACGTCCTCGGCGCTCACGCCAAATTCAGCGGCGGCCACGGTCGAGGCTCGCGCGAGCGGGTGCCCTTCGTCCAACAGGGCGCGGGCGGCTTCCACGGCGCGGAAAAGCTCTAGGGTCATTCGCGGTTCTCCATTCGGTTTCGTTGCGCGAGTAGCCACGCTGTCGCTTGGTTCGCGGCCTCGCTCTGGCCGTGTCGGTCGGGATGGCACAGGCGCACCAGCCGGCGCAGCATGTCGGGCGGGATGGCGGGCGGGGCGTCGGCAAGCTCTAGCGCCAGCACGCGAAGGCGCAGGCGGGCGGCCTCGGCGCGGGCCTCGGCAAGCTCGGCGGTCAGTTGCGCCAGTCGGTCGGGGGCGGACTTCTTCGCGGCCGGGCTCGCCTTCCAGCACGGCAGGCAAAGGCGCTTCCAGTCCTCGCCAGCGGTGCGGGTGAAGTCGTCCCCGCATTCGTCGCAGGTCGCGCGCTCCAGGGTGTCGGCTTGTGCGCTCATCGTTCAGGGCTCCAGAAGGGGGCGGCTTGGCTCCCTGCTGCGGTCTGTTGGGTTCCCGTTTTTCCCTTCCCGTTCTTCCCGCCCCCTATAAAGGGGGCGCGGGAATTTCGGGAAAACCCGGCGTTTCCTATTTTTTCCCGTTTCGGGAATTTCGGGAAAGTCACGGAAGCCACAACCAGCCCTCCTGGTGCTTCAGGTTTCCCCGGCTCACCAGCCCGGTAACGGCTTGTTGTGCGCGCTCCCGGCGGCGCTTCTGCTCACACGGCAGCGCAGTGGCGGCGGCGGTAACTGCGGCCTCCAGTTCGATGCAAGGCCGGCCAGGCGGGGCGGATGCCTGCCCATAGGTGCGCACGTCCTTCAGCGCGGCGGCGATTGCGTCATATGCCAGGCGTTGATTTCCTCCACCGGGCAGGGCGGCGCGGCGGATGCCTTCGGCGGGGCGCTCCGTCGGCTCGATTGCGCACGATGTAAGCGGCTCTCCGTCGCTGTCGGTGCCAAGCTCCACCACGTCGAGGCGGAAGGGGTGCGCATCTCCGTCGCTCCCGTCCTTGCTCTTGGCGGTGCGCCATTCGCGGCGGTCGTCGTTGCGGCTCACCTCGATTACGGCATCAAGCGCACCCAATAGGCTTGAATGGCCTCGCATGCCTCGCGTCTGGTCCTTCCCGCTGTGATGTACGGCTAGCACCAGCCCCCCAAGCTCCGATTGCAGGGCTTTCAGGCCGGCGATGACCTCGCCCATGTCGGCGGATGTGTTCTCATCCATGCCCGGCGCGCTCGCGGCCAGGGTGTCGATACACAGCACGCCACCAGCCAGCCCGGCGGCCTTCGCGGCGCGCACGATGTCGGCGCGGTCTGTCGGCTGGCGCACGTCGAGGGGCGCGGCAAGGAAGCGCATGCGCTCGGCTCCACCATGTCGGGCCTGGTGCGCTTGGACTCGTTGCGCAATGCCGGCTTCGCCCTCTAGGGCGACGTACAGCACAGGCGCGGCCTGCACCCGGTAGCCAAACCACCACCGGCCGGCAGCGATGGCGGCGAGCATGTCGAGGGCCAGAAACGATTTCCCGGAACCGGGCGGGCCGTAGATTGCGGCGATGCCCTCTTGCGGCAGCACGCCACGCACGCGCCAGCGCACAGGCGGAAGGGCGGCCAGTTCGTCGGCTGTCATCAGGCGGAACCGTTGCGGCGGCGCTTTCGGGTTGCGCAGCAGTTCGGCCAGGGCTTGCGGGCCTGCTTGCTGGTGCAGGTCGTTTGCATCGAAGTTCGGCGGACTCCCGGCGGGCATCTCTACCCAGGCGCAGCGCAGCTCCTTTGCCACTTTGGCGCAGTGCGCCTCCTTGCCGGCGTCGGCCACCAGCACCAGCCGGGCGGCCGGATAGCGGGCGGCGAAGTCTCGGGCCACCTTTTCCATGCGGCCGGAACCGAAGGCCACCACAGCGGCCATGCCGGCGGCGGCGTTGCAGCTCCATGCCTGCCCGATGCCCTCGCACACGGCGATGCTCTGCCCTTCGCCCGGCGGCGTGATGCGTCCCACCACGAAAGCACCGGCCACCGGGCGGCCGGGGGCGTTCAGCTTCTTCCCCTGGTTTGGGATGAACTGCACCGTTTGCAGCTTGCCGGCGAAGTCCCAGGCCGGAACCATCAGCGCACCGTCCAGGTCTTGCCCGGCGATGCGCTCCGGGCCTCGATACACACGCAGGCCGGCGCAGTTGCCTGCCTTCCTGGTGATGTACGGGTGCGCCTCTGTCGCATGCTCTCCGGCCTCCCAGGCGGCCTCCACGTCGAACGGCGGGCGCTTGCCTTGCTCGGGCTGCTGCGGCGCTTGTGCGGGCTTCTGCCCGGCTTGGTGCGGCCTCTGCATCTGCGGCGCGTGATGCGGGGCGCGGCGCTCGTCTTGCCAGCCGGCGGCGCGAGCCATCGCATACAGGGTGCCGGCCTTGATAGGGCCGTCCTCCTTGATGCCACGCCACACGCTGGCGCAGTCGGCGGCGCTCTTGAAGTTGCCGGCCGTTTCGCTCCAGGCGGTGAAGTCCTCCAGCGTCAGGCCGGCGGCCTTTGCTGCCATCGCAGCGCGCACCCATTCGGCGCGCTCGGCTCCAGCGTCGAGGCTCCACAGGGCGGAGCGGGCGCGCTCGTGGTCGTGTCCGTTGTTCATGGCGCGGACACCTCACAGCCAGCCGGCGGCGCGGCCGATGGCTTCGCCCACGGCGGCCAGCACCATGCCAAGCATCACCAGCGGCGCGGCGCGGGCCACTTCGTCGAAAAATGCCTTAAACATGGCGGCCTCCTTCGTTGCGCAGCGCCAGCGCGGCGGCGGTTGCCGGGTCTTGCCGGTCAAGGGTGTATTCCGCAATCAGCGGCTTGCAGTGCGGATGCGAGATAAGGCGCGAGCGGATGCCCCAGCCGTCATACTTCAGGCTTTTGACATAGGCGGCCAATCGCCAGCCGGGCCAGTAGTCGGCTTGATTCTGCGGGCCTGTAATCAGGGCTCGCAGGGCGTCGGCTTTGCGGGTGCCAGCGGTCGGCCAGATAGCCGGGATTGCAGCCGGCAAGGTGTCCGGGAAAAGGTCGGCCGGGGTATCATTGCGGCGCGGTTCCAAGGCGCTCGCTTGCACTTCGGTGTGGCGGGCGCTTCGCATTTAGGCCACCTCGCCAGCGGTCAGGCGCTCGATAGCCTCGGCAGGCCACGCCAGGAAGCGGGAAGGCAGTTTGTGCGGGCGGATGCCGGCATAGTGCCCGGCTCTGCAAACTGCGGCGCGCAGGGTTTGCGGCTTGATGTGAAGGGCGGCGGCGGCCTGCTCGGTCGAGAGGGTGCGGGCGGCGCTCGGGGTGATTTGGGTTTGCATCGCGGGGGCTCCGTCGTTGTGGACGGGTCCCACGGTATGCAACGGAATTCATCGGCTCGGGTTAGCGTCCTTGGCGTCCCCTTGGCGTCCTTAGCATCCCTTTCGCGTACCTTTCGCGCCCCTTCTGATGCGCCCCTTCAGGGCTCCCAAAGTCAGTTTTTCAGTCTTGCCATTGCTGCCCCGAGTCCATATCACGCCATCGGGGGCGGCCTCGGAAATGCAGCTATCCGGCTTGCCGGCGCGCTCCCTAAGCCGGGCCATAACCTTTGCTGGCGTCGCGCTCCTGCCTTCACCCTCCAGCGCGGCCGTTGCGTCGTCAATCTCGATTTGAATGTCATCGTGGCGGGTGCGCGCACTGTCTCCCGTTGCGGGCTTGGCCTGCACTGGCGGCGCGTCGGGTAACAGGTGCCGCAGCTCCTCGGGAATCTTGCGGCCGCGCTTCGCCAGTAAGGCCACGGCATCCCCAACCCGCACGGCCATTGCCTCGGAATGCAGGCGGCCGGCGGACTCCAGAACGGCGAGGATGTGCGGCCCTTCCTCGGTTGGCTTGATGCGGGGCTTGCTCTGGTAGCGGTGAAAGACTCGCACCATGTCCGGTACCCACTCCCCGGAAGAATCCAGGCCAGCAAAGGGTATCGCGTCGCTCAGAACGGCTTCCTCAAGAATCTTCAGCAGTGCGGCGGGATTCTGTCGGCACTTGTGCCCGATAAGGCGCGCGGCGTCGGGCAGCGGCAGGAATTCGGGAAGGCTTCCCCATTGCTCCAGGGTGTCGAGGTAGTCGCCTGCCCTTGGCGCGGGCGGTGTCAGTACCGTAATCGGCTTGTGCATCGGTTGCGCTCCTTCTTGCGCTCCTTCGTTTGGGTGCCGCGCCAGGGGGGCGAAGGTATCCCCCTTTTCGGATGGCCGTCCTAGGCGCGGCATTGCTCGGTCAGGCCACCACGCGCAGCGCGGGGGCGGCCTCTTGCTCGGTCGGCTGTTCGATGCCGGCTTGTTCCAGAATCCACGCCTCTATGCGCTCGTGCCACTGGCGCAACAGGTCGATAGGCCGGACTCGGTAATGCTTCTCTGCGGTCGCGCTCGGCTTGTGGCCTTGGATTTGCGCCACGATGCCGGCGGGCACCTCGCACCACTCGGACAGGCTCCCGAAACTGCGGCGCAGGCCGTGAATCGTGATGCTCGGCAGGCCGGCGTCCCTCAAGGCGCGGTTGTGCGCAATGCGCGGCTCTTGCAGGTAGCCAGAAGCGGCGGTCTTGCTGGCGAATACCCAGGGCGAAGGCTCCCATGCGTCGAGGTCGTTGCGGATGCGCTTACCGTGAAGGATGCGGAATTCGGGCGGGGGCGTATCGTTGCGGCGCTTCAGGTCTAGCAGCAGTTGGTGGACATAGGGCGTCATCGGAATGGTGCGCTCGGAACTAACCTTGTCCTTGATGATGATTTTGCGCCACCGAAAATCCACGTCATCCCATCGCATTTCGGCCACTTCCTCGCGGCGGGCTCCGGTCAGCAGCGCCACTTGCAGATAGGCGGCCTGCACCGGGTTGGCAATGGCGCGCACTTGCTCGAACCAAGGGCGCAGCATTTCGCGCTCTAGCGCGTCTCGCTTGGCTTGGCGCTTGGGCAGTTCCTCGCGCACCGCCTTTGATGCGCAGGCGTCGGCATGAATCTGCTTCTGGTACTCGGGGCGGTCGGCGCACCAGTTGAGAAAGCCACGCAGCAGGCGGAAGGCTAGCGCGGCTTGCGTCGGGCGCTTGGCGGCTTCCTCCTTCAGCCAGGATTGCACGCGGGCGGCGTCGATTTTCGCCAGCGGCAGCACCAGCAGCGGGCGCAGCAGGCCGGGTTGCGTCTTGCCGTCCTCGGTCGTCTTGCGGCCTCGGGTGATGGTCTCGCCCCCCTCTTTGCTCAGGGTGACGTGGTTCCGGTAACTGGTTTCGCCCCACTTCGGCCGGCGGGCCTCAAGGTAGGTTGCCCAGGCTTCCAGGGCGGGCGCTTCGATGCGGCGGGCCTCCTCGCGCTTGGCTTCAGCGGCGGCAAGGCGCTCGCGCTTCTGTTCGCGCGGGTCGGTGCCCTGGTCAATCAGGGTTTGCAGGCGGCGTGCTTCGGCGCGAGCGTCGTCGAGGTTCCAGGTGCGCACGTCGCCAATCGTCGCGCGCAGGGCCTTCCCGTTCAGCTTCGATTGGAAGATGAAGGCGCGGGCCTCGCTTCCTGGTGTCGCGCGCAAGGCAAGGCCGGGCGCTTCGGTGTCCCACAGGAAGGCTTGGGCCTTGTCGGTCGGGCAGGTGAATTCCCGGATGCGGCCGGCGGTCAGTTTGGTGCGTGCCATGTTCTCGGGCTCCGTGGCGGCGGGTTACATGGGATTCCATGTAAGCCTTTTGTAACCCGATTCTAGCAACACAGCTCAACGTCAAGCAACGCAGTAAATCACCTTTTCCTTTGTTTTCAAGGCGCTTATCGTTTTCTCTGCATACCGCTCAACATCGAAAAATGCCGTGTCTTGCGGACTTTTAATCCGTTGGTCGCTGGTTCGAATCCAGCACGGCCTACCAAGAAAACGGGGAAATGCCTCAGCCACGGCTGGGGCATTTCCTTTTCTACAGGATGCGTTTCCATGCAGATCTGGGTCGATGCCGACGCCTGTCCTGTCGTCATCAAGGACATCCTGTTCCGTGCCGCCGAACGCACCCGGCTACCGCTGATCCTGGTGGCCAACCAGTTCCTGCGCACGCCCCCATCGCCGCTGATCCGCATGGTGCAGGTGCCGGGCGGCTTCGACGAGGCGGACAAGTACATCGCTGCGCATGTCGAACCCGGCGACCTCGTGATCACGGCCGACATTCCGCTTGCCGCTGCCGTGGTGGAACGAAACGCCGAGGCGCTCTCGCCACGCGGCGAGCGCTACAGCCGCGAGAACATCCGCGAGCTGCTGGACCTGCGCAATTTCATGGATACGCTGCGCAGCACAGGCATCGACACCGGCGGGCCTGCAGCATTCAGCAGCGCCGACAGCAAAGCATTCGCAAACCGCCTCGATCGCCTGCTGCAAGTACGACGTTGACGGAGCAGACGTCTGAACGATGGACGCCCCCCATCGAATCGCGTATAGTCTCCGATTGACGTTTCGCCGAATTTGCGCTCACGGTTTTTTAGTTCGCGGTCCTGATTCGGCACTCATGGGTCAGGAGCAGCACGCTTGCGTCCGGACAGGGGCTTTCCCCCGTCACCGCCGACACGCCTCCGCCCCCACGCCACGTACTCGCCCAGATCACTTCGCCCTGCGCGCAGGATCGTCACTGCGAGTTCCACCCACCGGTCCGCCGAACATCGCGCCGATTTCTCCAGGCCCTTGCGCACGCTGCGCGCTACGCCCTGGTCCCCGATTCGCTCCCGGCGGAGGCGAAACAGCCCGACCCTGCTCACCGTGCAGCGCCGGAACAACGACAAGGAGCCCGAACATGGCCAAAGAAGAACTCATCGAAATGCACGGATCCGTTACCGAGGTGCTGCCCGACGGCCGCTACCGCGTAACCCTCGACAACGGCCACAACCTCATTGCCTACTCCGGCGGCAAGATGCGCAAGCACCACATCCGCATCATCGCCGGCGATAACGTCTCGCTCGAGATGTCGCCCTACGACCTGTCCAAGGGCCGCATCACCTTCCGCCACCTGCCTGGCCGGCCGGCCGGCGCAGCGGCTGCGCCGCCTCCCCGTCGCCGCTGAAGCGCGACAGCGCATCGCACGACACGCCCGCTCCGTGCCATAAGGCCGCAGCGGGCGTTGTTGCATCTGCAGATGCGCTCGACCGTGCGGAACATGCCAGCTCGATGCGTTGTCTCCTTTCACCAGGCTGCGTAGCGCGGAGCCTCCTGCCCCGCCGCCCACCTGACAGCCCCCCCCGGACTCAGGAGACGAGAGCATGACGACGCCCGACACCCGACACGACAACCCGCAGTTCGACAGCCTGCTTCCAGCCGCCCGCCTCGACCGCCGCGGCTTCGTCACCACGCTTGCCGCGGCAGGCTTTGCGCTCGCGGTTCAGCCGGTGCACGCAAGCACGCTGATCACCACCGATGACAGCAAGCTCACGACCGGCGACGAAACCATCGACGTCAACGGTGACCGCCTTCCAATCTACTTCGCCCGCCCGGCGGAGGCCACTGGCAGGCTCCCGATCGTGCTCGTGGTGCAGGAGATCTTCGGCGTCCACGAACACATCCGCGACGTCTGCCGCCGGCTTGCACATCAGGGCTACCTCGCCATCGCTCCCGAACTCTTTTTCCGCCAGGGCGATCCGAGCAAGCTCGAGAGCGTGGCCGAGATTCTCCAGGAAATCGTCGCAAAGGTCCCAGACGCCCAGGTCATGGCCGACCTCGACGCCTGCGCTGACTGGGCTGTTGCAGCTCAGGGCGGAGACCCTGAAAAGCTCGCGATCACCGGTTTCTGCTGGGGCGGCCGCATCACCTGGCTATACGCGGCGCATACCGCCCGCGTTCGCGCGGGCATTGCCTGGTACGGCCGCCTGGTCGGCACCCCGTCGTCAAATACGCCCCTGCAACCGATCGACGTCGCCGACAGATTGAACGCACCGGTGCTGGGCCTCTACGGCGGACAGGACCAGGGCATTCCCCTCGAGGGCGTGCAGATGATGCAGGAAGCGCTGCGCAAGGCCGGCAGCCCGAGCACGATCCACATCTACCCGGACGCACCCCACGCCTTCCATGCCGACTACCGGCCGAGCTATCGCCGGGAAGAGGCGGAGGACGGCTGGAAACGGCTGCTCGAGTGGCTTTCCTCCCACCTCGGCTGAGCATCACACCCCACGGGCGGCAGCGGCCGCCCCATCGCAGCGCCGATTACGGTCCCGGACGGGTGATCGGCATGCGCGGCGGCATTCACCAGCCCCATGCCGGCAACCCAGCCGAAGGCAAGCCCGCATAGCGTCGCAAGCAGCGCACTCAGCCATCGCCACCAGCTTCCCCGCATCTCTCCTCCGCGCCCATGGTTTTCGCCCGCAAGGGGCTCAGACGCGATGTTGGACGCAAACGCGGCGGCAGCGTTCCGGCTATTTCTCCACGTCCTCGCCCGTCGCGCCGGCCCCACCCTTGCTCGAGCGCGCCTCCAGTTCCCTGAGCAATCGAGCTGCAATCAGGCCATTGACCAAGCCGAACACGACCGCTGCGAGCGCAAAGACGGGCAACAGATAGAACACACCATCATGGGGCACAAGCCACAGACGGGCCACGACGAGCTGGGCGCCAATATGGGCGAAAGCGGCAAGGATGCTCTGGCTCACCGGCCCGAACCACCGTTTGGGCAAGCGCACTGCAATGCCCAGCACCAGCAGGCTGGCGACTGCACCCGACAGGCTGAGGAAAAAGCCGGGTGCAAGGAACTGCCCGAGCAGCAGGCTACCGGCGAGCACGCGCAGCAAGGACACCCACACCGCCTCGCGCCAACCCCAGCGTGCCAGCACCACCAGGGTGACGATATTGGCCAGCCCTGGCTTCACACCCGGCAGGGGCAGCGGAATGGCGGCCTCGGCCACGGTGAGCACGATCGCGGCAGCAGCATGGCGCGCGATCCGTCGATCTTCCGGCGTCGGCGTCAGTTCAATAGTTGAGGGAGTCATAGTTTGCCGAGCGCCCCGTAAGGCTCAGGCTGACCTCGTTGGGCGCACAGATCGCAACAGCGCCGGCCTGGGTCAGCCAGCCCTGACGCACGCAGTACTGACGCGGCCCCGGGTCGGAAGCCACGCGGGCACGGCCGGGCTGGATCTCGATCACCGTCACTCCGAGCGGGCCGGGCACTTCAATCAAGCGCTCGCGCCCGAGGTCGACCTCGGCCACGACCCTTCCACCGGCGCGTACCACGGCGCCATCCGGCGCACCGCCCTGCCACAGGCTGCGCACTGCGAGCCCGCACACCATCAGGCCGGCAAGCACGACCAGCACATCGCCCGGACGCAGCAGCGCCCACCAGTCGCCAAGCTTGCGCTTCACACGCTGGCGCCGCGTACGGCCCCGGCCGCCCCGCCTCCCCGGGCATCGCCTGCGCCAGACGCCGCGTCATGGACACTGCCCGCCGCGCGATCCGCGGCGCGGCGCGCCGCCGAACGATGGCGCACGAGCACGTCCACCTGGTCACGAAACTGTACGGCCAGCCACTCGGCAAGATACACCGAGCGGTGCTGGCCGCCGGTACAGCCGATCGCCACGGTGAGATAACTGCGGTTGTCACGCATGTATGCCGGCAACCAGTCGGCGATGAACCGACGGATATCACCCGCCATGCGCTCGACCTCGGGCAGTTTCTCGAGGAAATCCACCACCGGCTGGTCACGCCCGGTGAGTGGGCGCAGCCTGGGATCGTAGTAGGGATTGGGCAGGCAGCGCACGTCGAACACCAGGTCGGCATCGAGCGGAATGCCGTACTTGAAGCCGAAGGACTCGAACATCAGCGTCATGCCCTCGCCCGCCGACATCTGGATGAAATCCTTCACCCAGGCACGCAGGGTATTGGGATGCAGCTCGCTGGTATCGATACGGTGACCAAGCGCGGCGATGGGCTCGAGGGCATCGCGCTCGCGCTGGATGGCCTCCTCGAGACTGACGTCGTCGATTGCCAGCGGGTGTCTGCGCCGCGTTTCGGAAAAGCGCGCGATCAAGGCATCGTCACGTGCCTCCAGGAAGATCACCCGCAGGTCGCGCACCGTGGCGCGCAGTGCCTCCACCTGCTGCGGCAGCGCCGCGATGCTGGCGCCGGAGCGCATGTCCACCGCGACCGCCACCCGCCGCCACCCTGCTCCGCGCAGGTGTGCCACCAACTGCGGCAGCAATGCTGCGGGCAGGTTGTCGACGACGTAATAGCCCGCATCCTCGAGTACGTTGAGCGCGATGCTCTTGCCCGAGCCGGACAAGCCGCTGATGAGTACGATCTGCATGGTCCTGCACATGTGAAAAGGCCCGCCGACACTATAGCGCAGTGAGGGCGGGCCTGAACCTGAGGCTGGGTGTCAGCCCTCGTGCTTGCGCCGCTCCGCACGCCGCACCCAGAAATCGGCATTCTCGATACCGAGCGGGCGCGGATCGAATTCGGGCACGAGCCGGCCCTTGGCCTGCTGCGACTCATAGTCCTTGAGCGCAAGCAGGGCCGGCTTCTGCAGCACCAGGATCGCAACGATGTTGAGCCAGGCCATGATGCCCACGCCGATGTCGCCAAGCCCCCAGGCCAGGTCGCTGGTGCGCACGCAGCCGTACAGGGCGGAGCCGATGAGCGCGACCCTGAGCACGAAGATCAGTGCATCCGAGCGCAGGTTGCGGGTGAGGTAGGCGAGATTGGTCTCGGCAATGTAGTAGTAGGCAAGCACCGTCGTGAAGGCGAAGAAGAACAGCGCCACGGCGACGAACACCGCGCCAAAGCCGGGCAGTACGGCTTCCATCGCGGCCTGGGTGTAGCCGGTACCGGCGGCGATGTTGGCAAGCCCGGTGAACACCGGTTGGCCGTCCGCGCCCATCACGTTGTAGGTGCCAGTCACGAGGATCATGAAGGCGGTTGCCGAGCATACGAACAAGGTATCCACATAGACCGAGAAGGCCTGCACCAGGCCTTGCGCCGCCGGGTGGGGCACCTCGGCCGCGGCTGCGGCATGCGGGCCGGAGCCCTGGCCGGCCTCGTTCGAATACACGCCGCGCTTGACGCCCCACTGGATCGCCAGGCCGATCATGGCGCCGAACCCAGCCTCCAGACCGAAGGCCGAGGACACGATCAGGCGCACGACCTCGGGCACCTTCTCGACATTGAGTGCGACCACCACCGCTGCAGCGAGGATGTAGCCCAGCGCCATGAAGGGCACCACCACCTGGGTCACTTGCGCGATACGACGCACGCCACCGAAGATGATCAGGCCGAGCAGAATGACGATGATGGTGCCGGTCACTGCAGGCGCAACGCCGAAGGCGTTCTGCATGCCCGCTGCGATGCTGTTGGTCTGCACCCCAGGAAGCAGGACGCCGCAGGCAAAGAGCGTGGCGACGGCAAACACGATCGCATACACCCGCCAGCCCAGCCCCTTCTCGATGTAGTAGGCCGGTCCGCCGCGGTAGAGCCCATGCTGCTCGGTCTTGTAGATCTGGCCGAGTGCAGACTCGATATAGGCCGTCGCCGCGCCCAGGAAGGCGACCATCCACATCCAGAAGATCGCTCCCGGACCGCCAAAACCGATCGCCGTCGCCACGCCGGCGATGTTACCGGTGCCAACACGGCCCGACAGCGCGATCGTCAAGGCCTGGAACGACGACACCCCGGCTGCAGAGCTCTTGCCGCGGAACATCGCCTGCACCATCTCACCGATATGGCGAACCTGCATGAAGCGCGTGCGGATCGAGAAGTAAAGCCCGACCAGAAGGCACAGATACACTAGGGCCGGGCTCCACACCCAGCCATTGATCCAATCGACGGATTCTTGCATGACCACGCTTGCCAAAAATTGAAGGCTCGATTGTATCCGCTTGTTGCAGGTCAATGAAAAGGCTTCTTATCGACGGCGCTTACGACGATGCGATCACCTCGGCCGCGCCTGTGGCGTCGGACCATCCGTGCCAGGGGTGCGGAAAGCGAGCCAGGCGCTGCCCGCCAGCATGATCAACAGCCCTCCCCACAGCAGCGACAGGAAGGGGAAGGTCTTCACCACGACGATGACCTCCCCGCCGCTGCCGCCCGCAGCCAGCGACTCGACCACCGCACCCGGGGCAATCCAGAACTGGGTCGTGCGCCACAAGCCCTGGTCGACCAGGGGCTGCAACAGGTAACCCGGCGTTGCCGTATGGCGCGCATAGCGGTAGTCGAGCAATTCACAGACCTGGCGCAGGGGGCCATCGTAGCGCTCGGGCGGCGCACGACTGTCCCGATACAGCGTCTGCCCATCCACCAGCGCACCTCCCGGCTCGCGCAGCTCAATGCGGGTAAGCGCATGCACACCGCCAGTCGTTCCGACCCCGCCATCGCGCAGCGGTGCCATGTCAAGGCCAGTCAGGCGCAAGGCAAGGCCATGGCGATCCCGAACCCACTCCGTCGGCTCGCCAGCGAAGACGATCTCATGCTGCGTGTAGCTGTTGAGCGCGGTTGCCAGCAGCCCGCCCCAAAGTGCAAGAACCAGCCCGGCATGGATCGCGACCACGGGCAATGCTGCCGACACCCCCCTTGCCCCCTGCCGGCGCAGACTCGCCAGCAGCCAGGCGCCACACCCGAGCGCGAAGTAGGCGCCACTGGCCAATCCGGCATCCAGGAAGGGCAGGACGGCGACGATCTGCTGCGACAGGACACCCGTGCCCTGGTAGCCCCCCGTCAGCAGACCGCCAGACACTGCATTTCCTGCCACCACCGCGACCGCAAGCGGCAAGGACACCGCAGCCACCCGCGCAGATGCCCGGCGGCAGAAGTACCAGCCGCCGATCAGCCCCACGGCCACGAGCGGGAGCGACAGCATGCGCCCAACGGCGTGACCGTCGACATCCCACTGCTCGAAGGCCGCGCGCAGGGCCGCGAGCTCGGCACCGGTAGTCAGGTTGGCAAGCATCGCGAGGAAGGGCTTGTGATGTTCCGCTCGTGGCAGATCAAGCGCGGTAGCGCCGAAAGCGAGCAAGAGTTGCGCAGCGGCAATCGCGGCCGCGCCCAGAAAGCAGATCTGCACAAGCCACATCCCCAGCCGCTGCGTGCCACGGTCGGTAGCCGGCAGGCGGTCGGCGCGGCCCCGCCTGCCCGCAATCCCCGCGCCGACCGCCGCCAGCAGCAGGATCGAAGCGAGAACGACATGGCTGACCCACGAGTCTGCACCCACGTAACGGTGCGAACTCGCAAGCAGCGGGTTGCGCGTCACGGCCATCGCAAGCGGTATCGTGACTGCGGCAAGCACCGCCGCCCACGGCATGACCTGCCAGCGCCGCCGTCCGACTGCCCAGCCCCCGAATCCGTGGAGGTGAGCGCCCAGCAGGCACCAGGTGCAGAACACCGCAGTCTGCACCGGATCCCAGTGCCAGACCTGGCCATACATCGCATCCTCGAACGCCCACAGCATGCCGAAGCCAATGCCGGCGGTAAGCACCACCCACGCCCGCCGCGCCCGCGTTCTGGCCAGCATCGGCCATGGCGCCGGGCGACCGCACAGCGCCTCGAGCGCCGGCTCCGCAAGTGCGAGCGTCCAGGCGTAGGCTGCCAGCACGAGGGGCGCATGGAACAGCATCCACGGCTTCATCAGATGCGCATTCATGCCCTGCGATGCCGATTGCACCAACCATTCCGGGGGTGTCTCCGCAAAGGGCGCGAGCCACAGCGCGGTCAACACAAGCCACGCCGAGATCGCCGCGGTCGGCGACAGGTTGGGCCCGACGCGCGCACGCAGCGCACCGCCTGCCGCGAGACTGATGCACAGGGCTGCGAGCAGCAGCGTCGTGCCCTCATCACCGCCCCACAGGTTGGCGAGCTTGAGGTGGAGCGGCAGTTCCGCGCTGCTGTACAGCCAGACATAGCGCACCTCGAAACGGTCGCTGGCAAAATGCCAGCCGAGGGCCAACACACACGCCCACGCCAGCGCCGCCGACAGGGTCAACGCAAGAGCCCGCCCACGCGGCCTCAGCGCGGCATGTACGGCGAGCGCCACCACTACTGCGAGAACCGGCTGGCCGAGTTCGGGCCAGATCGCGACCGCGAGCGCGGCCAGTGCCATGACCGCCCCGCTCGGCGTGCGGCGGGAGATGGCGTCCATCTCAGCGCCCCTCCGCGCACAGCACTTCGGGGTAATAGCACATGTAGCCCGTTGCGCAGTGCGACTCGGAAGGCCGCAGCCCGATTGCGAACGCGCGCACCGCCGCATCGTCCTCGCCCGCACGCACGCGCTCGAGCACCGACCGGACCATGCGCACGCTCGCCAGCTTGCGCGCGGTGGGCGCTTCACGCCCGGCAATCTTGATCGCCGCCACCCGCCCGCGCCGCAGCACCGGCACCGCACACAGGCCGCACGGCCCGTAGGGCAGGCCTTCGGGCGTGGTGCTGAAGCCGCAGGAGAAGCGGTACCACAGCCAGCGCTCGTACTCTGCGTCATTCTGCTGCAGGCGCGCCGCCAGCCGCGGCGACACCGCCCCGCCATCGCGGCGGCGGTAGCGGTATTCGAAGCGGTCGAGACAGATCGGGCCGCCGAGCTGGCCCGGCAGGTGAATGGTGTGGCAAGCGCCTTCCTCGAAGATGCAGCCGTCGTTGAGTACGAAGGCTTCGATCTCGATGTCAGGGACCTCGGCGGCAATGCTGGCGGCCTCGGCCAGGGTGACGTCACGCGGCAGGATCAGGCGCTGCGCGCCGAGCTCGCGGCACAGCCGCGCCGCACCGGCGTTGCGACAGGTCGCCACCGAGCTGACGTGCATGCGCAGCGCCGGAAAGCGCAGCGCCAGCGCATGGAGCAGGCCGAGATCGCTGACGATCAGCGCATCGCCGCCCAGCGCCGCGAAGCGCCCGGCGATATCCTCCGCGGCACCGATCTGGGCGGCGGAATAGTGCTGGGCGTTGAGCACGAGCGACACGGTGGCCTCATGGGCGTGGGCAATGTCGATCGCACGCGCCAGGTCCTCGTAGCGAGTCAGGTTGCCCGACGGGCGACGATTGGCATTGATGGCGTGAAAACGGCCGAGCCAATCGGACGGCACCAGGCCGCAGTAGAACTCGCTGGCGCCCGCCTGCGCCAGCGGCTCGATCTCGGCAACGCGCGACACCGGGGCAACGATCCTCATAGCGGCGCTCCCGGAACGACCAGGCGGGCGACACGCTTGCTGTCGACCGCCTGCCGCAGACTGCTCGCCATCGCCGCCGAATGGCGGCTGAACAAGGTGTTGCCAAGCTGCACGCTGGCAGCCGCATCCGCCCGCCCGGGCCGCGACGCCAGCGCCGAAAAGCGCAGGCATTCCTTCTGGCAGCGCCGCCCGACGGCGAAGCGCTCCGTTCCTGTCACCGACAGCGAACCCGCCCGGCACATCCGGCCCTTGGCCACATAGACGTAGGGCAGATGTACCGCGGCAGGCAGCGGCAGGTCGGCGAATACTTCCTCATCGGCGAACAAGGGCACGTCGATCTCCAGGCGCCGAATGCCCAGGCGCGAGAAAAGGGCGTGCATCGTCGGTGCGGCGAGGCCATGGCCGCAGCGCCCCGCCCAGCCCGCGTCGATACGGGGATCCTTGGTCATGCGGCACAGCACGCGCCCGGCCACCGGACGCAAGTCCCCGAACCGGCTCGCAAGCTCGTGTGCGACACCCCAGTCATTGACCACCACCTCGCTGCCGGCGGGCAGCGTCGGCAGCAGCACATCGAGCTGCGCCAGAACCTCGGGCGAGGCCACTGGAGTGAGCAGGACCAGACGCAGCCCGGCGCTCTTAGCCTGGCTCAGGGCCTCGCGCAACGCCCGTGCGGAAGGCAGCAGGTGCTCGCAGAACTCGCTGCCGAAATACAGATGGGTGGGCTGCAGCGGCGCCAGCCAGGTCGCAAGCTCCGCATCGCCATGGAGACGCTGCCAGTGTTCTGCGCGTTCCGCAGTTGCAGCCGCTGTCCACGCCAGATCGAGCGCATGGCAGACCGCCACCGCCAGTTCAGGGGCATTCATTCCCGCTCCTCCTCGCGGCCGCAGGGGTCGCGGGCAACCAGCCCGCAGGCCCCCGTCCTGTGCGCCGCGGCAAGGCCGACGGCGCACAGGGTGCTTACAGGGCCATGATCACCGATTTGCTCTCGGTGTAGAGATCGAGCACCGCGCGCCCCATCTCGCGACCGATGCCCGATTGCTTGTAGCCGCCGAAGGGCATCGAGGCGTCGAGGATGTTGTGGCAGTTGACCCACACCGTTCCGGCCTTGATCTTCGGCACCAGCCGATGCACCCGCGACAGGTCGTTCGACCAGATGCTGGCGCCCAGGCCGAACGGGGTGTCGTTGGCGCGGCGGGCGACCTCGTCGAGGTCGTCATACGGCATTGCCACCACCACCGGACCGAAGATCTCCTCGCGCACCACCTTCATGTCGTCGCGGGTGTCCACCAGCACGGTGGGCTTGACGAAGTAGCCCTCGCCCTCGCCTGCCGCACCGCCCGCCAGGGCGCGCGCGCCCTGCTCGAAACCGCTGCGGATGTAGCCGAGCACACGCTGCTGCTGGGTGGCCGACACCAGCGGACCGATCTGGGTCGTGGGATCGATGCCGGCACCGAGCTTCATGCCGGCGGCGATCTCGGACAGGCCCTCGACCACGCGCTCGAAGCGGCTCTTGTGCACATACAGGCGCGAACCCGCGCAGCACACCTGCCCCTGGTTGAAGAAGATCGCCTGCGCCGCACCCGCCGCCGCCACCGCCGGATCGGCGTCGTCGAGCACGATCACCGGGCTCTTGCCACCGAGTTCCAGCGACACCCGCGTCATGTTGTCGAGCGCCGCCTTGCCCACCAGCTTGCCGATCTCGGTCGAGCCGGTGAAGGCAACCTTCTCGATGCCGGTGTGCGAGGCCAGCGCTGCGCCCGCGGTATGGCCATGACCGGTGACCACGTTGAACACGCCGGCCGGGTAGCCCGCCTCCAGCACCAGCTCTGCAAAGCGCAGCGCCGACAACGGCGTCTCTTCGGCCGGCTTGAGCACCATGGTGCAGCCCGAGGCCAGCGCCGGCCCCGCTTTCCAGGCCACCATCAGAAGCGGGAAGTTCCACGGGATGATCGCACCCACCACCCCCACCGGCTCGCGCCGGGTAAAGCCGAAGAACTCGCGGTTGCGCACCAGCGGCACCGAGACTTCCATCGTCGAGCCTTCCAGCTTGGTCGCCCAGCCCGCCATGTAGCGCAGGAAATCCACCACCAGCGCCACGTCGACCGCGCGCGCCATGGTCACCGGCTTGCCGTTGTCGAGGGCCTCGATCTCGGCCAGCTCCTGCGCGTTCGCCTCGACCAGGTCGGCCAGGCGCAGCAGCAGGCGCTCGCGGTCCACCGGACGCATGCGCGGCCACTCCCCCTGCTCGAAGGCCTTGCGCGCCGCTGCCACTGCGCGGTCGATATCGGCCGCCTCGCCGGCCGGCACGCTGGCAAACACCTGTGCGCTGGCCGGGTCGACCACCTCCAGCACACCACCGCCGACGGCCTCCAGCCACTCACTGCCAATCAGCATGCGCTTGGGCTGGGCCAGGAAGCGGCGCGTGTTGGCACTCAGCAACTCACCCTTGTATCGATCCATCGTTCGTCTCCGTATGTAGGTTTGGGTCTGGTTTGATCAGGTATCGGTTTGGGCGCGAACTGCGGCGCGCTCAGAAGTTGAACAGCAGCACGGCCTGCAGATAGACATTGCGGCGGTCGTTGCCCTGCAGCGCCTTCACGTCCCCGCCGCGCGGCTCATAGAGGCCGAGCAGCGGCACAAAGGTGAAGTTGTCGTTGATCTGCCAGAAGGCGAAGAGGTCGATTTCGCGCCCATCGAGCTCGGCGCCATCACCGATGGACTTGATGTCCCAGTACTGGAGGGTCACCGACAGATCGGCACGCGGCGACAGGGTCAGCTCAAGTCGGTCCACTTTGTTGCCGCTGTTGGCCGGTCCGGCATAGTTGGCGGCAACCTCGCCCTGGAACCAGGTCCCCAGGCCTCGGCTGAGACCGAAGAACAGCGGATCGAAGGCCTCGTTGCGGGCCGTTCCGGCCTTGTCGGCCGAGAAGCGCGCATGGCGGTAGTTGAGCGTCGGACTCCACGGCAGATCGGCAAAGGTCCACCCGCCCTCGACGGTCCACGCGTCGGCGTCGTTCTTCACATCCGTGCTGCCACCGCGCTGGTCGACGTACTCGAAGGACAGGAACAGGTTCTCCACCCCCAGGCTGCCCTGACCGCGAACGCTGGTGATGCGCATGCCATCGCGGCGGTCGAAGATGCCCAGCCCCGTGCCCTTGTCCACATCGAGCACCTTCATCCAGCTCAGGCCAAGCGTGCCATGCGTCTCCGACACGTACTCCACGTTCAGGCCGCCGAGCTCGGTGTCCTGGTGATAGGGGTTGTCCGACTGCAGCCAGAACGCGTCGCCGCGCAACGGGCCGTCGGGGTCGACACGCAGGATGGCGGTATTGCCGAAGCTTTTCTTCGCAGCAAGGTAGTAGGCGCCGCCGCGATCGACATCGACACCGAGTACGTCGAGGCCCTTGCCGAGGTTGATGCGGTCGCCCGCGATCAGAAAGCCGTCACCGAGCTGGAACTGCTGGCGGCCGAAGGAGAAGTCGAGCAGGCCGCCGGCGCTGCGCCAGCCGAGGTAGGCATCCTCGAGGTCGATGTCGCGCTCACGCCCGGTGGTATAGCCGCCAGCATCGCCGTCGCCCCAGGAGCCCTGGGCGATCGCGCCCAACCCGCCGTACAGTTCACCGTTGCCGGCGCGAGTCTTGCCGACCAGGACGCCGTGCACGAAGGCTTCTCGCCACTTCTTGCCGCCCTCGCCGAGGTAGTCCTCGCGTGTCGAGAAGGCACCCGCCATGCCGTCGACGTTGAAGCCCAGGGTGGTGCCGTCGCGCTCGTAGAAGTCGGCGGCCTGTGCGCTGCCCAGTGTGGCCAGCCCTGCGAGCAAGGCGACCACGGTCGTGTGAATGCGCATGATGTTCGTCTCCTGATTGATTGTTTTGGCGTGCGGGGGCCCCTCAGGACCCGTGAGGTCCCGATGAACGCCCCGCCTCGCGGATCAGCGGATCAGTGCTTGGGTGTGCGGACTCAGCGCACGAAGACCTGCCCGGTGCCGAGCGACATGTCGCCGCCTGGCAGTTTCACTTGGCCGACCTTCGCCAGCGTGTCGGCGTCGTGGATGGAGATGTCGTTGAAGGTTCCGGTGAGATACAGCCGGCTCCCCGCCTGGTTGGTCAGCAACGTGTAGTAGGTGTGATCGAGCTCGGTCGCCTCCACCAGCTTCTGCTGCGCGATGTCGTACTTGGTGAGGCGATGGAGCAGGCCGTAGATGATGTTGCGATCCTTCGGCGAGCGGATCCCGGTGAAATAGATCTCGGTCAGCGGGCCGAATTCGCGCGCCTCGGTCTCGCCGCTCTTGAGGTCGACGTTGAGGAAGCCGTACTGGTACTCGGCCGTCTCCATGTCCTGCTTGTCGTCCTGGAACTTCGCCGTGGTGTAGAGGATGGTGAAGTCGCGCGTAGGCGTCTGTACCGGCCACAGGTAGAGCACGTCGAGCGGGGCATGGGTGGGCCGCTGCCAGTCGCGGATCGGCAGCGCGACCGTCATCTCGCCCGTCTTCACATCCACCTTGTAGAGGCTGGGACCCGCCACATAGACGGCACCGTCGTCACCTGCAAGCATGATGTTGAGCTGGCGCGGCGCCGGAAACGTACGTACCGGCTTGGCCTCAAGACCGGCCTGGGTGTCATAGGCGACGAAGCGCGGCTCGCCGACGCGATAGTGGTCGCGGTTGATCCGGGTGGGGTTCTGCACCGCGTACAGCTCCTTGCCGTCGGGGCTGATGGTGAACGACCCGATCGACTTGGCGCGTTCGTTCTCGCCCTGCGACATCTCGGCGCGGAAAGTCACCTTGCAGGTATCGAGGTCTACGCCGTAGATCGTGCCGAAGCGGTTGTTGAGCACATAGGCCGTGCGGCGGTCAGGTGCGATCTGCGTGATCCCCGGCCCGAAGGCGTCGGGCAGCTTGCAGGTCTTGTAGACACTGTCGCTGGCCAGGTCGACCACGTTCAGGTTGTTCGGATAGTTCGCCACCATCAGGTACTCGTTGCCGGGCTTGAGCGCCAGCGCCTCGTTGCCTGCAGCCGCAGGCAGGGCGCTGGCGGCCAGGCAGGCGAGCGCGGCCGCGGTGCGGCGCAGCGCGCCGCCGGTCATCGTTGTCTTCATGTCCGCCCCCTTACAGCTTGTCGCCCGGGAAGACCGAGCCGAGATTGCGCCAGTCCTCGCGGGTGTTGGCCGCGTCCTTGTTCCAATCCGGGTAGGTGTTCATCACATCGGGCACCTGGGCCGGCCACCAGCACGGATCAGCACAGCCGTAGAGGTCGGACTCCATCGGCTGGCACAGCGAGGCCACGCCGCCGAAGGCGTCCACTTCCCAGCCCGGGTCCACCGTCGCCGTGCAGCCGGCGAGGGCGCTCATCGCCACCACCTCCTCGATCCGGTCCTCCGCAACCGCCTTGTCCAGCAGCCGCGCCTTGTTATTGATCGCCTTGAGATGTTTCATGACGCCCTCCTCGGGGAAATATGCTGTTCGATGAAGGCCGGGTTGCCGGCCATGATGCGGCTGTAGACCTCGATGCCGAAGTCCACCCAGTCGCGCATCAGATCGCAGTAGTGGTAGGTGGGGTGTGCCGGATCGCCGTAGCGCGCGTAGCTCTCGTGGTAGCAGCCGCCCGAGCACAGGTTGCGGATGCGGCAGCTGGCGCAGCCGGTATCGGTGCGATCCAGGCGCTGGGACAGGAAGTCGCCGAGCTGCTCGCGCTTGATGCCGTTCTTCACATCGCCGAAAGTCGGCAGCGTGGAGCCGGTGAAGCGGTGGCACAGGTTCAGTTCGCCCTTGTGATCGACCGCCAGCATTTTCAGCCCGGCGCCGCAGGGCAGCGCCTTCTTGTGGCCTTCGTGCAGGTCGGTGATCAGCTGGTGCATGTTGGAGAAGCCGATGTTGCGACCTTCCAGCGCTGCCTCCAGGTAGCGCTGGCCAAGCCGCTTGAGCCCGGCGAAGACCTCGACCAGCTCCTCGCCCGTGAGGTTGAAGGTGCTGATGTCGCCCGAGGTCACCGGCGCGAAGCCGACTTCGGCAAAGCCGAGCTCGTTGAACAGGTGATCCCAGATGCGCTCGACTTCGGTGGTGCCATGGGTCAGCGTGACACGCGCGCCGACCGGCCGCGCGCGATAGCGCGACAGCAGGCGCTCGGCCTTGCGGCGCACGGTCTCGTAGGTGCCCTGACCGCCGACCGTGAGCCGGTTGCGGTCATGGATCGCCTTGGGACCGTCGATGCTGATCGACAGACCGAAGCGGTGGGCGTTGAGCCAGTCGATGGTGTCGTCTGCAAGCAGCGTGGCGTTCGTCGTCATGACGAAATCGACCTGCTTGCCGAGCTCGGGGAAGCGCGTCTCGCAGTACGCCACCACGTCCTTGATCAGCGGCAGGTTGCTGAGTGGCTCGCCGCCGAAGAAGACGACGGTGTAGCGGGGTTCGTCGGGCGACTCGCGCAGCATCATCTCGATCGCGTCGCGTGCGGTCTCGAAGGCCATCTTGCGACCCGCCGAGGGCTTGTCGAGATCTTCCTTGTAGCAGTAGGTGCAGCTCAGGTTGCAGCCGGTGTTGACGTTGAGCACCACCGTGGTGAGCGGGAAACGCTCGAAGGTGTGCGCGAGCGCGGTGGCGCCGGCCGGGCGGCCGTCGTCGATGAGCTCGAGCGCGACCAGCTCGCGGATCGCCTCGGCCACCTCATGGGCCTCGAACTCCGTACGCAGGCCGTCGATCAGGGCCTCGGCACTCAGGCTCTGGCGGCGGATACGGTCGAGCAAGGCCGCGGTCAGCGTGTCGAGCGCGAACAGCGAACTGCTCGGGATATGGAACAGCATGCGCGTACCATCGACGCGCACTTCGTGCAGGTTGTCATGCACGAGATTCAGGACCGCACTCATGGGGAACTCCTCGTGAATCGCGGGTTTCGGGGTGCAGGCAAACGCCTGCAGGCACGGACAGCGGACCCGCTCACGGAATCGGCGGGTTGTTCCAGCGCGGCGGCGCCACGATCACCTGGCCCTCGCCGCGCAGGCGCTCGGCACCCTGAGCCACCTCGGCCACGACCTTGAGATTGCCCACATTGCTGGCCGACATCCGGCGCGCCGGATTGGGCCCGGCGTCACCCGGCACGAACACGCCGCTCGCCGCGTCCATCAAGCCGGCGAACTTGACGTCCTCGTCGCGCACGGCAACCTCGTCGAAGGGCTCGACCGACCAGTTCGCCGGCACGAAACCGATGCGGAAGTCGTCCTCGGTACCGATCTTTCCATCCGGCCCGGCCGCCCAGGCCTCGGCGTCGAAGCGGGCCTCCACCTTCGCCGTCGGTGTGCCATTGCCACCGATGCGGGCCACCGCGAACGCCGGCATCACCTTCACCGCCGCGATGCTGTCATACACAGCGAGCGTGCCGCCACGCGCCTCACCCACTGCGACCTGGTGCACGCCACGCGCGTCATCCGCCGCCTCCACGCGCAACACGACTTCGGCATTGGAGCGCCGGATCGTCTCCAGCAAGCGCACCCCCGGGGGCAGGCTCACCTCACCCTGCAGGCCGGAACCGACGATGCGCAACTCGGCCGCCATGCCGGCCTTGAGGTGGGCCGGGTGCACCGCCAGCACACGGCTGTTGCCGGGTTGCTGCAGGCTGGCCACGACATCGGCGCCGATCTCGTCCTGATCCCGCAGGAACATGCGTCCGCGCAGCACGCCGTCCTCGAGGGCAAACACCTGGCGCATCGGCGTGCCATCGACGACCAGATCGCCGCGCCACTCATAACCGGTGTACAGCAGCGCCTGCCCCTTGCCGCTCATCGCACTGCCGTCATCCCAGCGCCCGTCGAAGCTCAGCGCGTACAGGTCCTTGCCCTTGGCGGCGCTGACCTTCATGACACCCGAGAAGCCGCCGCGCCCGCTCATGTGGCCGCTCATGCTCCACTCGCCCTTCACCACCTGCGGTGCACGCGCCTGCCATTGCGTCCAGGCCTCCGTCTGCAAGGGCAGGGTGCGCGCCAGCTCGGGGACCATTTCCTTGAGCGCGATGCCGAACCAGTCGCGGTCACGCCCCAGCGCCTGGTACTCGGTAGTCGGGTACTGACCGAGATGGAAATGCACGAGATGCTCCCACTCTTCCGCAGGCCGGCGCTGCAGCATCACCCGGGCGCCGGAATGGCAGCGCGCGCACATTTGGGTGAACTGCTCGGATTCGAACTGCTCGACCGCATTCAAGCGTCGCTCGAGCGCGTAACGCACGCCGTCGGTCTCGGAGGGCGCCAGGCCCTGCGTGTCGGCGAGGTACTTGACCACGGTGCGCCGCTCGTCGTCCGTGACCTTCAGGCCATGGACGATCTGCATGCGTGCCACCGACATCAGCCACCCTTCGGGACTCTTGCGCTGCTGACTGATACGACTGATTCCCTCATTGCCCTCGGTGTGACAGGGCAGGCACTTCGCACGTATCAGCGCCTCGGCCGATGCCAGGGCCGGCGCCGGCGCCAGCGCTGCACCAAGGGCCGCCAGGCTGCCCAGCGCAGCCGTAATCGTTTTGATCTTCAAGACCGGATCTCCTCTTGTGTCCTCTGATGAAGCCCTTGCCGCACCCGATCGCCGCCGGGCTCCTGTGAAGGGTTCGATTCATCCTAGGCGTCGGACCGCCGGTCCTGTTATCCGAAAACGGCAAGGGCAGGCTCGGGCTCCGGCTTGCCATCGCGGACACCGACGTGCCATGCTCCAGGCACAGACCGGGGGCAAGGCTGCGGTGAAGGCCACGCCCGCCCCTGACTGGATCACATAACGACAATGGCGATCGCACACCGATCGGACAAGGAAGAGACATGTTGGCCAGCACCACCGGGAGCCCCCCGGGGGAGTACCGGCAATGAGCCCGGCCGCCACCAGGACGGACCGCCTCCCCTACTCGCATTCCTCACGCGAAACGAAAGACGCGGACGATCACGCCGCATGCCTGAGCAACTGGCAACAGCGCTACGATCAACTGAGCGCCGGCAGCTTTTCCGGCGTGTTCGAGGAATTCTGCTTCGGCAACGTTCAGTTGTTCCGCGAGGGGCTGAACCAGTCCGTTCACCAATCCGGGATCGCCTGGCCTGGATCGCGCACCTTCGCGGTACCGGTTGTGATCGAAGGCACGGGCTGGTTTGGCGGCGAGGTCTATGACGCGCATTCGATGCTGACGCTGGGCGGCTCCGACGAGCTGGACTTCCGCACTCCCCGCCGGCTCGAGATCCTGGCCTGTACGGCGGACGCCAGGGCACTATGCGACTACGCGCAGCAGGTCGATCACCGCAACATCGAGGCCGAACTCGCGGCACGCAGCATTGCGCCCGCCAGCCCCGAGCAGGTCACCGCCCTCGGCAAGCTGCTGGCGACGATGATGGCAAGCCTGCGGGCCACGCCTGCGCTCCTCCACCACGCGCAGATGCGCAAGGCGATGGAGCAAGCCCTGTTCGCCACGCTGCTCGACACCCTTGCGTCCGCCACCACCGCATCGGCCAGCCCCGCATCATGTCGCACCCGCCAGCTCGTGGTCGCACAAGCACGCGCCTACATGGAGGCCCACATCGACGAGCCGATCACGGTGGCCGACCTGTGCATCGAGCTCGGCGTATCGCGCCGCACGCTGCAGTACAGCTTCCAGGACGTGCTCAACCTCAACCCGGTCAAGTTCCTGCGCGCGATCCGACTCAACGCCGTGCGGCGGGCACTCAAGAGCGCAGACGCGAACGGCCGCGAGACGGTCGCGGACATTGCCGCACGCTGGGGGTTCTGGCACCTGTCGCACTTCGCCGCCGAGTACAAGGCCATGTTCGACGAACTGCCCTCCGAAACGCTCAAGCGCCGGATCTGACTCTGGCTGCACGCCAATTAGTTTTTTTGCTACGCCCATTAGCCCAAATTGGCAACGCGCAGCCTCAGGAAATCCACCCCTGACCCTTCATCCAGCCCACGATCTGCGAAGCCCGGGGCGCGGCAAGGCCCAGCCGGGCCTCCAGCACCGCCTCAGGAGACACCCCCGCGCCCGCCGCACGCAGCGCGCACAGCGCCGGCGCAAGCTCCACCCCGTCCAGATGCCACACGCCGAGCGGCTGCTCGGGCGTCACCACCACCGTCCGCTCGACGATGCGGCCGTCCTTGACCACCGGACGGCTGTCGATGCCCACCGTCTCCGGCGTCACCGCCGCGTGCACTGGTGCGGCGTCGGGCCAGCTGCGCCGCGCCGCCCAGAATGGCGCATCGGACCAGCGCGACTCCTGCGCGTAGAAGTCCCGGCCAATGCGGGCGAAGCGGTGAAAAAGGTGTTCGATGCGCTGCTGGTGGAAGCGCCGGGCAAGTCCGCCATGCTCGGGGTCATGGCGCAGCGTCGCCACCACCGCCGGCGCCTGCAAGGCGGAAGACAGCGCCTGGAAGATGCCGTTGCCCGATAGCGGATCGACCGCCATCGCCGCATCGCCGACGCGAAGCCAGTCGTCGCCGGCGACCTCGCCACCGAGCACGGCCGTGCTGGTACGCGCATGGGGCTCGCCGACCGGCGCCGCATCGGCCATGAAGGCTGCAGCCGCGTCGACAGCCTCGAAGCGCGCACGGCAGTAGTCGCCGAGCGCCTTCTTGGCAGGCAGGCTTGCGGTGGCGACATCCAGGGTCAGCTGCAGATAGCGCCGCCCATCTGCCAGTGCAGCCATCCACATCCAGCCATCCTCGCAGCTCTGCACCGTCGAACCCGGTGAGGTTTCCGGGCCTCTCCAGTACTGCAGCAGCGACACCGTCTCCACCCCACGCAGCCGCGGCCGCCCGCCTGCAGGGGCAGCACGGCCACGGGCCTCGACCACGAAGTCCGCAGCCAGGGCAAGACGGCGATCGGCGGCGTCCACGCCGATCCGGTAGCGCCCCTGCTCCGCGTGCACGGCGGTAACGCGCCCGCGCACCACCTGCACCCCCAGGCGCTCCAGATCCACGAGCATGGCGCGATCGAAGCACTGCCGATCGACGAGGCTCTCGGAGTTGGCCTCGGCATGCACCCCGTTCCAGTTCGCTCGCCGCGGGGAGGGCGGCGCGAAGGCATCGAGCGCGCGCTCGAAACCCAGACTGCGGAGGGCCTCGATGACCCGCGACGACACCCCCTCGACAGCGGCAAACCGACGCGGCTCGCCGACCAGCACGACGGGCTCGCCGAGCCGGGCCAGCCCCAGCGCGGTCGCCGCACCCGCCGGCCCGGCGCCGATGACCACGATTCCCTCATTGCTCATGCGTCCTGCTCCCCGGATTGTCCACACCATGGTGGCGAGCCTGCGCACGCAACCATGCATGCAGCTGGTCGGCACTGCCTGCCGCCGCCAGGTGACGGGCAGCGAGGCCACTCAGCCAGGCACAAGCCATGCTGGCGCCGGCGCCGGACAGTGTGCCGTCTAGCGGCCGCACATGGGAGCCGAAATCGGCATGCTCCGCGCCCAGGGCCGCGATTTCGGACGGCGCGCAACGCGCATCGCCGGTCACCCGCAGCACACCCGCGAAGCCTGCTGGATACACCGCCGGGCCCCGTGCCGGTGCAGCCGCACACAGCACCACGCCCGCGGCGCGCGCGCGCGCACAGGCGGCGGCGAGCACGGGGCGCGGCTCACGCAGGCCAAGGCTGAGGTTGATCAGGCCGGCACCGCACTCGACCGCCCAGTCGATCGCGGCAGCCACCTGCAGCGGCGTGGTACCGAGACGTTCGCGGAAAACCTGGGCGACCAGGAGGTCGATCCGGGGTGCGCAATGCAGCAGGATATCGGCGACGCGGCAGCCGTGTCCGAGCGCGTCGGGCGCCGCTTCGATGCGCCGCACGCCGCGGTCATCGAGCACGAAGGCTGCCGCGGCCGCAACGCAATTCTGGTGTCTGGGGGCGCAGCCGCTATCGACGAACGCCACCCGCAGCGCCGCGGCCGCCACCTAGGCGAGCTCCGCAGGCAGGTCGAGGACGTCGATCCGGCCGCCCTCCAGGCGCAGGCGCAGATCGCACCCGCACAGCGTGGCTGCACGATGACTGATCAGGATGCGCGTACGCCCAGCGAACAGGGCATCGACCTCGGCGATCACCGCGGCCTCGGTCGCTTCGTCGACCGCCGAGGTCGCCTCGTCGAGGACCAGGACGCAGGGGTCCTGCAACAGCGCACGGGCGATCGCGATACGCTGGCGCTGGCCGCCCGACAACTGCTGGCCGCGCTCGCCCAAGGGCGTATCGAGCCCTTGCGGCAACTGCGCGATCAGCACATCGAGCTGCGCCCGCCGCGCCGCCTCGCGTACAGCGGCATCGTCGGCCTGCGGCGCGGCATAGCGGATGTTGGCCGCGAGCGAGCCGCGGAACAGCACGATGTCCTGGCTGACGACCGCCACCGCGCGACGCAGCTCATTGAGGGCGAGCGCGCGCAGGTCCACGCCGTCGATCCTGATTGCACCGGCGGCAGGATCGTAATGGCGATGCAACAGATCGATGAGCGTGGACTTGCCCACGCCCGAGGCGCCGGTCAGCGCCACCTTGCTGCCGGCCGGAATGCTCACCGAAGCGCCATCGAGCACGGCTTCCTGACGCCCAGGGTGGCGAAAGACCACACCGTCGAGCTCGATCCCGCCCCGCCATGCGGCGTCCGGCGCACGCAGCCCGACGCGCATTTCGACGTCCACCGGCGCCTCGCGCAACTCGCTCACCCGCATCAGGCTCACGCTCATGCGCTGCACTGCCACGTACAGGCCGAGCAGGCTGTTGACCGGGCCGGTCGCCATGCCGAGGTAGGTCGAGAACGCAATCAGCGCGCCGAGCTGCCAGGCGTCGTTGATCACCCACCAGCCGCCGATCACGAATGCGGCAGCGCGTGTCAGCGAGGTCAGGGTCGCCGGCACGGCATGAGTCAGGAATTCGGTGCGCTGCAGACGCAGCAGCCCGCCCAGGTAGTGCGCGCCCAGCGCGTCCAAACGTGCGCGTTCGTCGGCCTCGCGGCTGGAGGCCTGGATGAACTTCATCGCCGGCAGGGTCTCGACCAGGAAGCTCGACACATCGGCAGCGCGCTCGCGTACGCGCCGCGTATCGACCTCCACCTTGCGCCGCATCCAGCGCAGCCATACCACCTCGAGCGGCACCAGCACCAGAACAAGCAAGGACAGTTCCCAGGACAGGCTGAGCATCAGCAACACCGCCCCGGCGAGGCCGATCAGACTGCTGACGGCCGCGAACAGGCTATCGACCGCAAAGCGCTGGATCTCGGCGACGTCGCCATCGATGCGCGACATCAGGTCGCCCATGCGCTGACGACCATAGAATGCGGGCGACAGGCGCTGCAGGTGGCCGTAGAGATCACTGCGCAAGGCGAACAGGATGGTGCCGGAGAGCCGCGTGTGGAGCAGCCGGTTGATGCCGGCAAGGACGGTGCCGACGATGCCGACCAAGACCATCGTCCCGGCGACGGCCAGCAGCATGCCGTAGTCCCGCGCGAGCAGGCCTTCGTCGATGAGCAGCTTGATCAGCCAGGGCTGCAGCAGCACGAGCAGCGTCGCTGCGAACGACAGCAACAGCAGGCCCGCGATCGCGCGTCGCTGCGGCCGCACGAAACCGTAGAGCCAGCGCAGGCCGCGCTGCAGTTCGTCGGGCCGATCGGAGCGGATCAGGCGGGCAAGCATGGCTCAGTGCGCAACCAGCTCACCATGCTCACGGCGGGCAACGCCGGCACGCTCCAGCTCCTTCACCAGCCAGGCAGCAAGCGCATCCGGGTCCAGTCCAAGAAAACGCGCATTGGCCTCGCGGTAGAGCGGCGTCTCGGCAAGATGCCGCGGCAACTCGTCGAGCGCCATGCTGCGCACCTCGAGCAGCTTGAAGGTCATGCATGCGCGGATGGCGTTGCGCGCCATGCGCGCGCTGTCGGCCTCGAAGGCGCGCAAGCGGGCGAAGGCGCGTCCGAGCGCATCGTCGAACTCGGCAAACGGTGCGCCGTGGCCGGGGATGACGACATCCACCGCCAGCCGGCCTATCTCCTCCAACGTCCGCCGCGCCTCGCCAAGGCCGTCTCCGGTGCCGAGCACGTCCGCGAACAGGATGCCGAAGCCGTCGCGCCACAGCGCGTCGCCCGACATCAGGATGCGGCGCTCGGCGTTGTAGTAGGCCAGCGCATCCATGTCGTGCCCAGGGACTGCAATCGCCTCCCACTCGAGTTCGCCGGCGACGAAGCGCTCGCCCGGGCTGAGCGTGGCATCGGCATGGAAGCGCTCGCCCGATTGCGCTGCAGTGCTCAGCAGCAAGGCCTGCTCGTCCCACTCATTCACCGCCGGCGCCATGCCGACGGGCACGGTGATCGAGCAGCCGAAGGCACGCTGCACGCTGGCGTTGCCGCCAATGTGGTCCGAATGCGAGTGCGTGTTGAGCAGCCGACCCAGCCTGCGGCCATCGAGCGCGTCGCGCAGCAGTTCTACCGTCTGCGCGGCATGACTCACGTAGCCTGAGTCGACCAGCGTCGCCTCGTCGCCGTCGACCAGCACCACGTTGTTCGCCGACAGCCAGCCACGCTCGAGCACCTGCAGCGTACGCGGCAGACGGGGGCGCTGGGTCAATCGCTGCCCTCCCCGAGCTCGGCGGCGACATTGGCCGGCAGCGGTACCGGCGCGTCATCGGCCTTGAGTGCCGGCGGCGGCGGTACAACCGGCACCCCGTTGATCTCGTCGGCGGTGCGCCCACAACCGAGGCAGACGCCGGAATCCCAGTCGATCATGCACACGCCGACACACAGGGCGTCGCCGCTCATGCACGTGTCTCCGCTATCGGCGCAGTCGCACCCAGCCATTCACGACGCTCGGCAACCGCGGCCAGGATGGTGCGGCGCTCGTCGTCGCTGCTGCGGCTCCAGCGCGTGATCTCGTCGATCGTGCGCTGGCAGCCCTCGCACCAGCCGGTGTCCGGACACATGCGGCAGATGTTGATACAGGGGGAAGGAACACTCATGCGAAGCTCTCTGTTGGCAGGTCGGCCGCCCGTGCGTGCGGGCAGGCTCATGATCCAAAGCCTGGATTATGGACCAGCCGGCGCGCGCTGCGCGCGCTTGGCGAGCACCGCACGCGCCACGCGCGATGCCGGCTCGCGGCCGAGCTGACCGCTGATCCAGGCCGCGGTGTCGACGAGGGCGTCGAGTTCGATGCCGGTATCGATGCCCAGGCCGTGCAGCAGCCAGACCACATCCTCGGTCGCAACGTTCCCCGATGCCCCCGCTGCATACGGGCAGCCGCCCAGGCCACCAACCGAAGCGTCGAACACCGCCACGCCCATCTGCAGCGAGGCATGCACGTTGGCGACCGCCATGCCGTAGGTGTCGTGATAGTGGCCGGCAAGCAGTTCGACCGGCACACGCATCGCCACGGCCTCGAGCATGCGCTGGATGCTCGCCGGGTTACCGACACCGATCGTGTCGCCAAGCGAGATCTCGTAGCAGCCCATGTCGCGCAGGGTGGCCGCGACCTCGGCCACTGCCTGCGGCACCACTGCACCCTCGTAGGGGCAGCCGACCACGCAGGACACGTAGCCGCGCACGCGCACGCCGGCCGCGTGCGCCGCCTCGGTGACCGGACGGAAGCGCGCCAGCGACTCGGCGATCGAGCAGTTGATGTTCTTCTGGCTGAAGGACTCGGACGCGGCGCCAAACACCGCCACCTCCTTCGCCCCGGCAGCAAGCGCCGCCTCGAAGCCCTTGAGGTTGGGCGTCAGCACCGGATACGCGACACCAGCCGCTGGCTGCGCGAGCACGCGCGCGAGTACCTCGGCGTTGTCACCCATCTGCGGCACCCACTTGGGCGACACGAAGGAAGTGGTCTCGATCGCCTTGAGCCCGGCACGCTCAAGACGACGCACGAGTTCGACCTTGGTCTCGGTGGGAACCAGTTGCTTCTCGTTCTGCAAGCCGTCGCGCGGCCCCATCTCGACAATGCGCACGGCGTTGGGCAGCTTCGGTGTGGTCATGTATGCACGCTCCTGGTCAGGCGGTCTTCGCTTCGTCGAGGCCGAGTTCCTCCTTCATCTTCTGACGGATCTGGAACTTCTGGATCTTGCCGGTCACCGTCATCGGGAAGCTGTCGACGAAACGGATGTAGCGCGGGATCTTGTAGTGCGCGATCTGCCCCTGGCAATAGGCGCGCACCTCGTCCTCGGTCAGGCCCTCGCCCTCGCGCACGATGATCCAGGCGCACAGTTCCTCGCCGAACCTCTGATCGGGAATGCCGACCACCTGGACATCGAGCACCTTGGGGTGAGCGTAGAGGAACTCCTCGATCTCGCGCGGATAGATGTTCTCGCCACCGCGGATCACCATGTCCTTGATACGACCGACGATGTTGCAATAGCCCTCGTCGTCGATGATCGCAAGGTCGCCGGTATGCATCCAGCCGCCCGCGTCGATCGCCTCCCGGGTCTTGGCCTCGTCGCCCCAGTAGCCAAGCATCACCGAGTAACCGCGCGTGCACAGCTCGCCCGGCGTGCCACGCGGCACGATGCGGCCGTCGGTATCGACGATCTTCACTTCCAGATGGGGCTGGACGCGGCCGACGGTCGATACACGGCGGTCGATGGGGTCGTCGGTACCGCTCTGGAAGCTCACCGGCGAGGTCTCGGTCATGCCGTAGGCAATGGTCACCTCCGACATGTTCATCTTGCCGATCACCCGCTTCATGACCTCGATCGGGCACGGACTGCCAGCCATGATGCCGGTGCGCAGGCTGGAGAGATCGAACTCGGCGAAGCGCGGATGGTCGAGCGCGGCGATGAACATCGTCGGTACGCCGTAAAGCGCGGAGCACCGCTCCTGCGCGACCGTCTCCAGCACGGCCAGCGGCTCGAAGGCCTCGGCCGGGTAGACCATGGTCGCGCCGTGGGTCAGGCAGCCGAGGTTGCCCATCACCATGCCGAAGCAGTGGTACAGCGGCACCGGGATGCACAGGCGGTCGCCCGGCACGAGCTTGATCGCTTCGCCGACGAAGTAGCCGTTGTTGAGGATGTTGTGGTGCGACAGCGTCGCGCCCTTGGGATGGCCGGTGGTGCCGGAGGTGAACTGGATGTTGATCGGGTCGTCGAACTGCAGCCTCTCGGACAATACAGCCAGCGCAGCGAACTCCTCGCGAGCGGGCGCACGCAGCAGCTCGTCGAAGTTGAGCATGCCGGGCGACCTGTCCGCGCCCATGCGGATCACCATCTCGAGCGCGGGCAGGCGGTGGCTGCGCAGCAGGCCGGGCTCGCAGTGGCCGAGCTCGGGTGCGAGGTCGGCGATCATCTCGAGGTAGTTGCTGGTCTTGAAAGCGGGCGACAGGATCAGCGCACGGCAGCCGACCTTGTTGAGCGCGTACTCGAGTTCGGAGCGGCGATAGGCCGGGTTGATGTTCACCAGCACCAGCCCGGCCTTGGCGGTGGCGAACTGGGTCAGCGCCCATTCCATGTTGTTCTGCGACCAGATCCCGATGCGATCGCCCGGTTCGAGGCCAAGCCGCATCAATCCGCAGGCCAGCGCGTCAACCTTGAGCTTGAGCTGGGCGTAGGTCAGGCGCACGTCCTGGTGGCGCACGATCAGCGCCTCGCGTTCGGCATGGGAGGCGCAGGCCTCGTCGAAGAAGCGGCCGATGGTCTGGCCGATCAGTTGCTTTTCGGATGCGCCGTGCACATAGCTTGCGGTGCTGCTCATCGTGTCGTCCTCGCTCCTGTTCTTGTGTGCGTACCACTTCGACTACAAAAGGCTCGCGGCTGGCGCCGCTCCTGCAGGGAGGGCGCAGGCGTGCGGGGCTTGCCGTAGGAGCGGCGCGAGCCGCGAGCCTTTAAAGCACCTGACCCGTACGCCATCGCCTTCAACCCCTCGCGGCTGTCGCCGCTCCTACAGCAATCGGCCTTGCGTGAATCAGGCCGCGGCGGCCTCGAAATCCACCAGCTCGGCGCCGTCGCCCACCTGGTCGCCGACGCCGAAGCGGAAGGCCTTGACCGTGCCGGCGGCGGGCGCGGTGATGGTGTGCTCCATCTTCATCGCCTCCAGGATCAGCAGCGGCGCGCCCTTCTCTACCTTGGCACCCTCAGCGGCAACGAGCGCGATGACCTTGCCGGGCATCGGCGCCAGCAGGCCGCCCTCGGCGCCGCCACCCTCGCCGCCGTGGTGCAGCGGATCGACTGCAGCAAGTTGCCAGGCGCGTCCCTTGGCGAAGACGTGGCGGCGGCCGGCGGCGGCGATCACGGTGGCGTCCATGCGCGTGCCGTCGAGCTCGACGCGCAGCAGCCCGCGCTCGTTCAGCTCACCGCGTGCCTCGACGCTGCGACCGTCGATGGAGAGCCGCCAGGCCCCCGGCAGGTAGGCGACATCGACGGCGTGGTCGGTATCGGCATGACGGAACAGCAACGTGCGACGTGCGGTGGCGTTCATCCGCCAGCCGTCGCGCGCATGCCAGGGCGAGCGCGCATCCGCCGTGCGCTGCGCGCGCTTGTCGGCCAGGGCCGCTTCGCGCAGCAGCTCGGCGAGCGCGGCAATCTGCAGCACTTCGTCCGCCACCCCGACGTCGGCGGGGAAGAGATAGGCCTTCTCGCGCTCGATCAGGCCGGTGTCGAGGTCGGCACCCGAGAACGCCGGGCAGGCCGTCAGGCGCGACAGGAACTCGATGTTGTTGGCGACACCCACCACGCGGTAGTCGGCCAGCGCCTGCAGCATGCGGGCGAGCGCGCGGTCGCGGTTGATGTCCCATACGATCAGCTTGGCGATCATCGGGTCGTAGTGCGGGCTGATCTCATCACCCTCCTCGACGCCGGTGTCGACGCGCACATGCAGCGACTCGGCGGGCGGCGCCAGGTGCACCAGCTTGCCGGTGGAGGGCAGGAAGCCCTTGGCCGGGTCTTCGGCGTAGATGCGCGCCTCGAGTGCATGGCCGCGGATCTGCAGTTGCTCCTGCTCCAGCGGCAGCTTCTCGCCCGAGGCGACGCGCAGCTGCCACTCGACCAGATCCAGCCCGGTGATCATCTCGGTGACCGGGTGCTCGACCTGCAGGCGGGTGTTCATCTCCATGAAGTAGAAGGAACCGTCCTGGTTGGCGATGAACTCCACCGTGCCGGCACCGACGTAACCCACCGCTTTGGCCGCATCGACCGCCGCCTTGCCCATCGCCGCACGCCGCTCGGGCGTCATGCCGGGCGCGGGCGCTTCTTCCAGCACCTTCTGGTGGCGGCGCTGCACCGAGCAGTCGCGCTCGAACAGGTACACCACGTTGCCGTGGGTGTCACCGAAGACCTGGATCTCGATGTGGCGAGGCTTGGTGATGTACTTCTCGACCAGCACATGGTCGTCGCCGAAGCTGGAGATGGCCTCGCGCTTGCAGGAGGCGAGCAGGTCGATGAAGTCCTCCGACTTCTCGACCAGGCGCATGCCCTTGCCGCCACCGCCGGCCGCGGCCTTGATCAGCACCGGGTAGCCGATGGCGTCGGCCTGCTGGTGCAGGTAAGCCGGCGCCTGCTCGTCGCCGTGGTAGCCGGGGGTGAGCGGCACGCCGGCCGCTTCCATCAGCTTCTTGGCCTCTGACTTCGAGCCCATGGCGCGAATCGCCGACACCGGCGGGCCGATGAAGACGATGCCCTCGCGCTCGCAGGCGTGGCAGAAGTCCTCGTTCTCGGACAGAAAGCCGTAGCCCGGGTGGATGGCCTGGGCGCCGGTCTGCTTGGCCGCAGCGATGATCTTGTCGATCACCAGGTAGCTCTCGCGCGCCGCCGCGGGGCCGATCAGCACCGCCTCGTCGGCCAGGCGTACGTGGCGGGCGTTGGCATCGGCCTCGGAATACACCGCGACGGTCTTGATGCCCATGCGGCGGGCGGTCTTGATCACCCTGCAGGCGATCTCTCCACGATTGGCAATCAGGATCTTGTCGAACATGTTGTCTCCAGCGTGTCTTGTGTCGGTTCGGCGCGAGGCCAGGCGCAATTTCGGCCCAATTCCGGCATTCAGCCCTGCGCGATCCAGGCTGCAGGGCGCTTGTCGAGGAAGGCAGCCAGGCCTTCCTTGGCCTCCGGGGTGGCGCGCAGGCTGGCGATGCGGCCTGCGGTATCCATCACCAGCGCATCGCTCACCGGCCGGTTGGCCACCGCACGGATCAGATCCTTGGCCGCAGCCTGCGACTTGGGGCCGCCCTGCAGCAGCGCATCGACCACTTCCTCGACCTTGGCATCCAGCGCCTCGGCGGCGACTGCCTCATGGGCCAGCCCCAGCTCGGCCGCGCGTGTCGCATTGATGCGCTCGGCAGTCTGGAAGTAGCGGTAGGCCTGGCGCTCGCCGATGGCACGGATCACGTAGGGGCTGATCGCCGACGGGATGATCCCGAACTTGACCTCCGAAGTCGCAAACACCGCCTTGTCACCGGCAATGCAGATATCGCAGGCGCTCGCCAGCCCCATGCCGCCACCCAGAGCCGCACCATGCACGCGGGCGATGGTGGGCTTGTTCATCTCCGCCAGGGTGCGCAGCATGCCGGCGAGCTTCATCGCATCGGCGAAGTTCTCCGCCTCGCTCGCCTCGCCGGCGGCCCTCATCCAGTTGAGGTCGGCGCCGGCCGAAAAACTCTTGCCGCGTCCCGCCAGCACGACCGCGCGCACCGCGTTGTCGGCATCGAGCTCGATGCAGGCGGCAGTGAGGTCGGCGATCAGCTGCGCGTTGAAGGCGTTATGCACGTCCGGACGGTTCATCCAGATCGTCGCCACACCACCCGCGCGGACGATCTCCAGGGTCTCGTAGCTCATCTCGCCCCCTTACATCCGGAACACGCCGAACTTGGTCGGCTGGATCGGTGCATTGAGGGCGGCCGACAGCGACAGGCCGAGGATGCGACGCGACTGCGCCGGGTCGACCACGCCGTCGTCCCACATGCGCGCGGTGGCGTAGTAGGGATGGCCCTGGAACTCGTACTGGTCGCGGATCGGCGCCTTGAAGGCCTCTTCCTCCTCCTTGCTCCAGCTGCCGCCCTTGGCCTCGATGCCGTCGCGGCGCACGGTGGACAGCACGCTCGCCGCCTGCTCGCCGCCCATCACGCTGATACGCGAGTTGGGCCACATCCACAGGAAGCGCGGCGAGTAGGCACGGCCGCACATGCCGTAGTTGCCCGCGCCGAAGGAGCCGCCGATGAGCATGGTGATCTTGGGCACCTGCACGGTCGCCACGGCGGTCACCATCTTGGCGCCGTCCTTGGCGATGCCGCCGTTCTCGTACTTGCGGCCGACCATGAAGCCGGTGATGTTCTGCAGGAACAGCAGCGGGATGCCGCGCTGGCCGCACAGCTCGATGAAGTGCGCGCCCTTCTGCGCCGATTCGCCGAACAGGATGCCGTTGTTGGCGACGATGCCCACCGGGTAGCCGTGGAGCTGGGCGAAGCCGCACACCAGGGTGGCGCCGTAACGCGCCTTGAACTCGTCGAAGCGCGAGCCATCGACCACGCGGGCGATGATCTCGCGCACGTCGAAGGGCTTGCGGGTGTCGGTGGGGATGATGCCGTAGATCTCTTCCGGGTCGTAAAGCGGCGCCTCGCCCTGCCCGAGCGCCATGTTGATCGGCTTCGTGCGGTTGAGGTTGGAGACGATGCGGCGCGCGATGTAGAGCGCGTGGGCGTCGTTCTCGGCCAGATGGTCGGCCACGCCCGAGAGTCGGGTGTGCACATCGCCGCCGCCCAGGTCCTCGGCGCTCACCACCTCGCCGGTCGCCGCCTTCACCAGCGGCGGTCCACCGAGGAAGATGGTGCCCTGGTTCTTGACGATGACGGTCTCATCCGACATCGCCGGCACATAGGCGCCACCTGCGGTGCACGAGCCCATCACCACCGCGACCTGCGGGATACCCTTGGCCGACATGTTGGCCTGGTTGAAGAAGATGCGACCGAAGTGGTCACGATCGGGGAAGACCTCGTCCTGTTTCGGCAGAAAGGCGCCACCCGAGTCGACCAGGTAGATGCAGGGCAGGTTGTTCTGCTCGGCGATCTCCTGCGCGCGCAGGTGCTTCTTGACCGTCATCGGGTAGTAGGTGCCGCCCTTCACCGTGGCGTCGTTGGCCACGATCATGCATTCGACGCCCTGCACGCGGCCGATGCCGGTAATCACGCCGGCGCTCGGCGCCTCGTCGTCGTACATGCCGTACGCGGCCATCTGGCCGACTTCGAGGAAGGGGGTGCCGGGGTCGAGCAGGTGACCGACACGGTCGCGCGGCAGCAGCTTGCCGCGCGCAGTGTGCTTGGCACGTGCGGCCTCGCCGCCGCCGAGGCTGACCTGGGCGGCCTTGGCGCGCAGATCCTCGACCTGGGCGCGCAGGCTTGCGGCGTTGGCCTGGAAGTCTTCGCTGCGGGTGTTGATGCTGGACTTGATCACGCTCATCGCAGACGCTCCGCTCAGCGGGTTTCGGAAAACAGCTCGCGACCGATCAGCATGCGACGGATCTCGCTGGTGCCGGCGCCGATCTCGTACAGCTTGGCGTCGCGCCACAGACGGCCCACCGAATACTCGTTCGTGTAGCCCACGCCGCCCAGCGCCTGGATCGCCTCGCCCGCCATCCAGGTCGCCTTCTCGGCGGTGTAGAGGATGACGCCGGCGGCGTCCTTGCGCAGCGTGCGCGCGTGGTCGGCGCGGTCGCAGGCCTGGCCCACGGCGTAGGCGTAGGCGCGGCAGGCGCTCCAGGTGGAGTACAGGTCGGCGATCTTGCCCTGCATGAGCTGGAACTCGCCGATCGGGGTGTCAAACTGCTTGCGCTCGTGCATGTAGGGCACGACCGCGTCCATGCACGCCGCCATGATGCCGAGCGGGCCGCCCGACAGCACGGCGCGCTCGTAGTCCAGGCCGCTCATCAGCACCTGCACGCCGCGGCCGATGTTGGCCTCACCGCCGAGCACGTTCTCGACCGGCACCTCGACGTCGTCGAAGAACAGCGGATAGGTGTTGGAGCCGCGCATGCCGAGCTTGTCGAGGTGGGTGCCGCAGGAGAAGCCCTTCATGCCCTTCTCGATGATGAAGGCGGTGATGCCCTTGGGGCCGGCATTGATGTCGGTCTTGGCGTACACCACCAGGGTGTCGGCGTCGCCGCCGTTGGTGATCCACATCTTGGCGCCGTTGAGCACGAAATGGTCGCCCTTGCGGTCGGCGCGCAGCTTCATGCTCACCACGTCGGAGCCGGCATTGGGCTCGGACATCGCCAGCGCGCCGACGTGGTCGCCCGAGATCAGCTTGGGGAGGTATTTCTGCTTCTGCGCCTCGGTGCCGTTGCGGCGGATCTGGTTGATGCACAGGTTGGAGTGCGCGCCGTACGAGAGGCCCACCGAGGCCGAGGCACGCGAGATCTCTTCCATCGCCACGATGTGGGCGAGGTAGCCCATGTCGGTACCGCCGTACTCCTCGCTCACCGTCATGCCGTGAACGCCGAGGTCGCCGAGCTTTTTCCACAGGTCTGCGGGGAACTCGTTGACGCGGTCGATCTCGGCCGCGCGCGGTGCGATCTCGGCAGCGCAGAAGGCCTGCAAGGTGTCGCGCAGGGCGTCGATGGTCTCGCCGAGGTTGAAGTTCAGGCTGGGCACGTTCATGGGGTGTCTCCTTCTCGAGGTTGTCCTGGCGCGGCGGGCAGTGCGCAGATCCATTATGGACGGCGCATGCCCGAAGATAGGACGAGATTAAGCGCAGCGTGCGCCCGCCGAGTGCCATCGAGGTTGCAATTCGTGCCATGCCCGCTAGCATTCCAGCACATGAAGATCCTCGCCCCCTCACCCGCCGACCTCACTCGGGGCCGCGCCGCCACGCCGATCGCCTTTATCCGTGCGATCGTCCTCGGGTACCGGCTGCGGGGCATGGATCCGGCCAGCGCACTTGCGCAGGCGCAGATCCCGGCAGCAGTGCTGGAAGACCCTGCAGCACGGGTCACCGCTGCACAGATGGAACTGCTCTCGGGAATCGCCATGCAGGCGCTCGACGACGAAGCGCTGGGTTGGTTCTCGCGCCGCCTGCCCTGGGGCAGCTATGGCATGCTGTGCCGGGCGTCACTCACCTCGCCGACGCTGGAGGTAGCGCTGAAACGCTGGTGCCGCCACCACCGCTTGCTGACCGAGGACATCGTGTTCGAGCTCGTGCCCCAGCGCAGCGTGGCGACTATCCGGGTTGCCGAACACACCGAACTGGGTGAGTTGCGCGAGTTCTGCCTGGTCAGCACGCTGCGCTACCTGCTCGGCTACGCCTGCTGGCTGGTCGACTCGCGTATCGCACTGACCGCAGCCGCCTTCCCCTTCGACGCCCCGGCGCATGCCGACGCCTACGCCTACCTGTTCGCCGGGCCTGCAAGCTTCTCGGCCCCTGCTGCAGCGATCAGCTTCGACGCCCGCTACCTCACCCTGCCGGTACGCCGCGACGAGAAGGCGCTGCAGGCCATGCTGCAACGCGCGCTCCCGCTCACCGTGCTGCAATACCGCCGCGACCGCCTGCTCGTGCACAGCGTCGCCCAGCTCCTTGCTGCCACGCCAGCGGCCGCACACACCGCCGAGGACGTCGCTGCACAGCTGAACC
The DNA here is from genome assembly GCF_000310125.2 of Thauera sp. 27. Lineage (NCBI taxonomy): Bacteria > Pseudomonadati > Pseudomonadota > Betaproteobacteria > Rhodocyclales > Zoogloeaceae > Thauera > Thauera sp. 27. The sequence continues at coordinate 13,367 of NZ_AMXB01000020.1, read as the reverse complement.
TGTCGGTACGAACCTTGCACCGGCAACTGAAGGAGGAAGGCGTGTCGCTGCAACAGCTCAAGAACGAAGCCCGGCGCGAGCACGCGACCCGGCTGCTGCTGCAGACCCGCAAACCGGTCAAGCAGGTCGCGGCGGCCGTCGGTTTCGACAGCGAGAAGAGCTTTGCGCGGGCATTCCGCGAGTGGACAGGGGCTGCGCCAAGTGCCTATCGAACGGGCGCAGGCTCCGCAGCATAGCGGGCACGCAGCGCGCAGCCCATCTCGCCTCACCTCACGAACAGCGTGAGCGAAAGCAGTGAGGGTCTTGTGCATCGGTGCGGACGGGCTGGCTCGGGGCACGCATTCTAGCCTTGCACCCTGTTTCGCCGAAGCCGACACTGCCCCTACCCGATCAGCCACTCAAGCGCGAGACATTGCAATGGACCTCCCCGCCCACCAGCTCACCATGACCGTCCTGATGACGCCCGACACCGCCAACTTCTCAGGCAAGGTTCACGGCGGCGCCATCCTCAAGCTGCTCGACCAGGTGGCCTACGCCTGTGCTGCGCGCTACGCCGGCCACTATGTCGTCACCCTCAGCGTCGACCAGGTGATGTTCCGCCAGCCCATCCAGGTTGGCGAACTGGTCAGCTTCCTCGCCTCGGTCAACCACACCGGCAACTCGTCGATGGAGGTGGGCATCAAGGTCGTTGCCGAGGACATCCGCGCCAAGGTCGTACGCCACGTCAATAGCTGCTTCTTCACCATGATTGCGGTCGACGACGAAGGCCGGCCGACCAAGGTGCCGGCGCTCGAACCCCATACGCCGGACGAACGCCGCCGCTTCGCCGAAGCCGAAGTGCGCCGCGCGATGCGGCGCGAGATGGAGCGCAAGTTCGCCGAGGTGCGCGGCGGAGAATGAGATCAGCCCGATCGGCGCCTGCTGCCCCCTCACAGCTCGATCACGTAGGGCTCCCCTGGGGTCGGGTTGTACTCGGCGATGTAGCCGAGCCCGGCCTGCCTTTCCGCCGGAGCCCAGCGTAGCGTCGTCTGGCTTTCGTAGTTGAAGCACAGCGTTGGCGGCTGATGCACCGAACGCGCAATGATGCGTTGCACGGCTTCGGCATCGGGGTGGCGGAACTGGCTGCCATTGGTGCTGAACAGGAAGCGCGGGCTGTCGATGAGGGCGAGGAGCTCGTCGCTGATGTTGCCCGCGCTGCCGTGGTGCGACACCTTGACCGCATCGACGCGCAACACCGCTTCGCCGCGCTGCGCGAGCAGGCGGCGAAGCGAGGCGGTGATCACATCATGATGGGCGTCGGCGAGAAACAGGCAGGACTTGCCGCCAAACTCGGCGAGAAAGGCAATCGAGCTGCCGTTGGCGGCAGCCTTGTCGACCTTGAGCTGGCGCCTGAGCACCGCGTCGAGCTCCGCGGTCGTGCCCAGCAAGCCCTGGCCAGGCAGGTAGGCCTTGCGCCTGGACAGGCTCGTCCACGCCGACTCGAGGTCGCCGGGGTTGATGTCGGCGCCGAGATCCTTCTTCCAGCGCTCCCGCATGCGGTCGAGCTTGGCCCGGGTGGGCGACAGCAGGGTAAGACGCATGCCGTGCGCGTCAGCCAGGGTGCATTCCGGCAACACCCCCGTATCGGGCACCACCACCGCATTGCCAGCAAACGCCCTGTTCCACTGTCCGGCGTCGAACCGTCGCACGATCAGCGCACTGAGGAACTCGCCCTGCTTGCCGCCCAGCACGCGGCCGCCTGCCTGCAGATGACTCCAGCCGTTGAACCAGATGTCGACCACGCGCACCGGTACGGGCTTGTTGGCGAACAGGCGCACGAGCCCCTCGACATGGTCGGTGTCGACGTGACTCATCACGACCAGCTCGAAGCGCCTGTCACCCTGCGGCAGCGCATCCAGGCGGGCCTCCAGGTGAGGATAGGTCGCGATCGGGCCGCCATCGATCAACATGCGCCGTGTGCGCGACGCATCGCCGTACTCGACGAACAGGCAATCACCGTGTCGTGCCGGCAGCATCTCGATGCGAAAGAATGGTGCGGCGCTCATGGGTTGCAGGCTCACAAGCGCCAGTCGGCGTCGCCGAACGCCACCACGCAGAGCGCCATCGGCAGACTGTCGAGCAGGGCCTGGCGCTTGACCGCGCGCAGCACTTCACCAAGGCAGCGTGAGCCCTCGGCACCCCCGCCCTCATCCAGCCCTGCGGCCGCGGCCAGCAGGCCATCGAGGATCTTCTCGCCCACCTTGACGGCATGCGGACCGAATACGGTAGCGATGGTGGACACGACGGCCGCCGCACCGGCCTGACGGAAATAGCGTATGTGGCTGGCGTACTGTTGCGCCGTACTGGCGACATCGCACCCCAGCAGCAGCACCAGCGGGTAGGGTCCATCGATGTGCACGTATTCGCGCGGCAGGCGCAAGGTCTTGAACGGCTTGCCACCAATCTCGAGCGCGACATCCTGCTTGTCGCCCGTGTTGTGAGGAAACGCCACCAGCAATGTTGGATGTTCCCCGCCGACCGCAGCCCGCCACTCGTCCCAATCCTTCACCTCGCGCACCGCGCCCTGCATCCTGCCCTCGAGCAGGCGGATGAGCGGCCCCACCTCTTCCTGCCGCAGCTCCGCGCTATAGCCCACCAGCGCCGAGCGGTCGAGCTGCAGGCGCAGGCGGTCACCCGCCGGTTCGGCCTGGACGAGCACTTCGGCATCTCCCGGCCGGCCCAGCGCGGGATTGAAGACATGGCGTTCGATCACCTTGCGCAGCCCCCAGAAGCCCATCGGGCATACATGCCGGCGGGGGTCCTGCTGGCCCGCGCAATGGCCCGGACAGGCGCCCGCGGCCAGGGCCTCGAGCGCGTCGGGACAGAAGCGCACATCGCCCTCATCGTCCGGCGGCACATACTGGTAGATGAACTCGAAGGGCACCACGGCATCTGCGCGCGTACTGACAATCTGGATGTGGGTCGCCTCGTCCACATCCATGCCACCGCTATTGAGGGCCTGCAGATGGTCGATGACCAGCGCGGAGTAGAGGTCGCCCCCGAGCCGGGCAAGCCTGAAGAACAGCGTGAGGTTGTCACCCGTGGTCAGTCCGGCGCTGTAGTCGGCCACGCTGTAGGCAACCTCGGAGAGTAGTCGGTTGATGGCATCGACCGGCTCCTGGATGCCGCTGAGGTCGGTCGCCCATGCACGCCGGCCAGCGATGCCGGTGAGCAGCGGGCGTGCCCCATGCGTGTGATTGAGCACGAACGACGCATCGAAGCGCCGCCGCGAACCGAGGTCGCTCCAATGCTCGCGCACCCGCGCCTCGACCTGTTGGGTGATTGCCGGGCGGGGACCGGTCAGCCCCCCCTGCTCGACCACCTGGGCATGGATCAGCACCGTCTGCAGCACACGCCCACGGTGCAGCACGCTGATACGGCCTTCGAACGCCGCCGCCATGCGCGGCGTGAGCACGAACTCGAGCACGCTGCTCGGCCCGGAACGGGGCAACCAAAGCACACCCGTCAGCGGCGCATCGAGCTGGAGCGGCTCGTGAAAGACCACCTGCAGGCGGTGGCGCCGTCGCCGGGGCGGCAGCTCATGTGCGGGAAAGGCCTCGGAAGCGGTCTGCCAGCCTTCACCCGGCGGGCCGATGCGCAGCCGCAGCAGCACCTGCTCGCCAACCCTGAGGCACTCGTGCTCCTCGACGAGACCTTCACCCTCCCGGCGCCAGAAGCCGTGCTGGACGTAGCGTGTCTCGGGCTGCTCGGCCGCCTGCACGGCTTCCACGGCAGCCAGCGCAGCCACAGCTTCGGTGAGGGATGAAGCTTCGTCGGACTCACGGACGTAGCGGTAGCGCTCGCGCGACGCATCGATGCCACGCGCGAGCGCCCGTGGCGCCACGCTGCGCAAGTTCTCGCCCGCGCCCGCAACAGCCTGCGCCACCCGCCCCAGACCGCGGGCCTGGCTGGGGCGAACCTGCTCCAGCGCTTCGACCACGCCCGGCGTACCGATCAATTGCGCCAGCGTACGCTCGCTGAGCGCCAGCGAGGCGTGGGCGGGAGCCGCCTTCAACCGCCCTGCAAGGCGGTCGACTGCGCTGGCAAGATGACTGAGTCGGATCAGGTCGCGATTGAGAAAGGCCAAGACATCGGCACCGAAGGCCTGCCGCAGCGCTATATCGAGCGGCAGGTTGTGGGTGAGCTCATCGCCCAGGCGTACCAGGGCAGGCATGCGCTGCTCGACATCCACGCCGGCGGTGCCGAGCGAGCGCACGCAGGCAACACCCTCGGCCGCCAGCACGTCCGCCACGACGCGCACCAGACGCTCGAGCTGGCCTCCGTCCTGCCCGCCCTCGACATCCGTGCCCCCAAGCACGAGCGCAAACGCCGCACGACAGGGCGCCCCCCGGGCCAGCAGTCGAGCCGCCACTGCACGCAGCGAGCCGCTGAAGACCATCACCTCCACCCTTGGTACGGCGCGATCCGCACGCATGAAACGGTAGGGCCACGGCTCCCTCCAGTGCGCGCGAAACGCGCCGAAGGCGTTGGCAAGCGGATCATCAGCCAGCACACAGAGGCGGAAAGGCAAGGCCCAGTCCACGCGACCGTCGGCCGCGAAGGCGTCGGCCACGAAGACTGCCGCGGCACTCACCGCGGGCTGCTGCAGGACGCGCAGCAAGGGCAGCAGGGCTTGCCAGTCCCGTCCGCGGCCATACACCGCGAGCCGAGTACCCCAGGGCGCGTCGTCGAGGTAGCGTTGCCAGGCTTGCGCAAGTTCGAGCGCCGCCGGGAAGGCGGGCAGGCGTTGCAGGGCTGGCAGCTCCCACGCCACCAGCGGCGCTCCATCGCGGCGGTCCGCCGCCTGGGCAATCGACCATTCGGCCGCCCTCGGCCGCGCAAACGAGCCGCCCGCGGACACGCGCTGCGCCGATACGCGGCGACGCAAGCGGCGCTGTGCGGCGTTGAGCGCCCCGAGGGCCGCACACGCTCGCGCAAAGTCGTCGTCATCAAGCCCCAAGCCCCAGGCGGCAAGGCGATCGCGATCGATCATGGCGGCGCGCTCCTGTCAGTAACTGCAATGCGACCGGCGCCAGCGGGCGCACCGGCCGCTGCGTTCAGCCCAGCGGCCACTCCGGTACGGGCCAGCCCTGCGCGGCGGGAATGGCGAGCCCTGCCCGCATGCGCAGGGCAACATCGGCCAGCGCATAACCCCAGTTGATCAGGCGGCCCTGGTCGCGAGGCTCGAACTTCTTGAGCCGGGTAGGAATGTGCTCGAGCGTCGTGGTGAGGGTGTTGTCGGCAACCAATGCCCGTGGATCCTTGTAATCGCCGATCCGGGTACCGATCCCCCAGTAGGCACCACGGCGGCGACCGGCCTGGATATCTTCCACCAGCCAGCGCTTGCGCAGCGCGCGCGTCTGGTCGATGAGGATGTCACGCACGCGACCGAGCTGCAGCAGATCGTCCTCGAACGGCGACTCGTCGATCTCGAACGGCGCCCCGGCATCACTCACGAGAATGAGGTCGATCTCGCGCAGCAGGGCCTCCAGCCCCATGTTGTCGTACACCCCGCCGTCTGCGAGCACAATTCGCCGCCGCAGTGCCTCAAGGTTCGGCAGCTCGCGCTCGGGCTGCACCCAGGTGGCAGGGTCGGACTTCAGCACCACCGGCGAGAAGATCGGCGGGAAGGCGCTCGATGCAGCAACGGCTTCCGCCAGTCTGACGTCGGTACTGCGCGACAGACCGAGGTAGTAGTCGGCGATGTAGTCCTGGCGAAAGCGGAAACTCCGCCCGGTCTGCATGTTGGTGGCGTAGAAGATGAAACGCGGCGCAGCCTCCAGCGCTGGATCCGGCAGCTCCCTGAGCAGCGTGTCGCCGAACAGGTCCTTGGCGTAGCGACGGGCGAGGAAGTCTCCCGAGGTGACGAAAGGTACGAGATGGCCCAGCGCGGCCGTCTTGACGTCGATGGACTGGCTGCAGAAGGCACGCACCGGCTGAGCGATCACGGTCTCGAAGTTGTCCGCGCGCCCCTCGCTGAACGCGAGCGCGCGCCAGCGGTGGGCAAGCACGCCCGCGAGGATCGACCCGCCGGAAACGCTCGTGACCCGCGCCAGGCGCCCGAGCAGGCCTGCTTCGTTGAGCCTCCACAGGCTCCCGAGGCCGAACAGCGTTGCGCGAAACCCCCCGCCCGATAGGGCGAGCCCCACCCTTGCTTCGTCTCCCCTGCTCATCTCCGTCCCCTCCTGGCTGCAGCGCTCGGCAGGCGCCCGCGCCTCGATCCAATATAGGCCCGCCCAGGCGCCGCGTCAGCACGAGCAGTAAGACGGCGCCGTGCAAAGCGGCCAGGCAATGACATGGGGCGACGGCAGGTCTATGCTGGACATGAGAGCTTAGGTATTTGCCGACACGCCTGGGGGCCTTCTGGGCACGACCATGGCGTAGTGGCGGTCAGCAGCGTTTCCCATCGACCATGACAAGGAGTGATCATGAAAAGAGTCTTCCTCGCCAGCGCATTCGTTCTCGCCACCGGGACGGCGCAAGCCGATGTCGGGGCGTTCGTCGGCATCACCTATGCCTTCGGCTCGAATCAAGGTATTGGCTTTACCGTGCAGGCGACTTCGACGCGCAAGCAGGACCGCGGCATCCTGGCCGCCGGCCTCAGCTACCACCCGTTCGCCACCGGCAGCAAGGTTGGACTGCCGGTTGGCGTCGGCTACCAGTGGAAGGACGCGGCGGCAATCGTGGGCTATGACGTGCTGCTGAAATCGCCGGTCGTCAGCGGCGGCTATGTGGACACACGCAGCAAGCGCCGCAGCGCCGCGCCGAGTGGGGAAGGCTCGGGCGGCGAAGGCTCGGGTGGCCCCGTCTGAGGGACGCGCCAGCCTGATCGCAAGCGTGCCGCGCCACCAAGGGCGCGGCACTGCGTTTCAAGCGTCTGCGGCGACGGGCAAAGGATGGCCGCACTCAGGACCAGGCGTACCGCCCGGAGGCGCAGGAATCAGGTACGCAGCACGCTCGGGTCCTGCTGGCCCGGCGCCGTCGTCTGCTCGGGCGGAGCCGGACGCGCGGCCGCGTTTGCACCGACCTGCGCCATCGCTTCATAGCTGGACAACGCCCGCTGGGCCGAATAGTTGTTGCGGATATCGGCATTCGCGGCGGCGGCGCGCGCCTGCTCAACCGTACGCGCCTCCTGGGTGCCGTTGTCCGGGCTGGGCGCCGACTGGCGAACAGCCTCGCTTCGTGCCTCGGCACTGAGGGACACGACGGCGCTTGGGGAACTGGCTCTGGCGGCATCTGCCAACGCGGCATCGGCGGCACGCCCAGCCTGCCCTTCCTGCGGCATGGCTTGCGCCTGGCGCAGTTCGGGAAGCCGTGCTGCATCGCGGACGGCGAGTCCCGTCGCAGTATTGATCGCATCCATGGCCTACCCCCTCCTGTAGTCTGCTTCCCTGCACTTCGAATGCCCGGCCCGCTCGTGGCAGGCGCGCGCCCAGGAACATGTGTTACCAGTGTGACATATCGCGAACGCCCGTGACCGATAAGGGCGTCACGGTCACTGCGCACTACATGCCCAGCGACTTCAACAAATCGTCGTGATCATTCGCGGGCGCAACCGGAACGCGGGCAGGCTGCGCAGCCTGCTCGAGCAGCGCATCCGGATCAAGAACCTCGTGGGCATCGAAGTCGTTGAGCTGGATGAACTCCGCACGATCGACGGCAAGCTCGAGGTAGAAAACGTTGTGCCCACCGGTGTAGAAGGTGACCCGGCGTGCCTCCGGGTTGTCGAGCTTGGTGTCGACGCTGAGAATGACCTGCTTGTTGAGCACCAGCATCTTGGGCTGGTTCTGCGTGATATGGGTCTGGAGCTGGCGCCCCACCTTGCCGGTGAAGTCGCCGACGATCTGGTTCATGAGCTCACCCATGACATTGCTGACCTCGTCCGACGTGTGCGATGCGGCGAGTTCGCTCGACGCCATTCCCATGCTGAGCAGATACTTCTGGTACAGCTCCATGGCTGCCGGAGCCGAAAAATTAATGACGACCAAACCGGAAAAACCGCCATCGAAGAGCACGAAACAGCCGATGTCAGGCTTCAGGCAGGTCTTGGAAATGCGCTGGACCATCCCGGAGTAGCGGATCTCGCTTTGCGTCGCCGCCGTGAGCACCTTGGCGACCGAATCGCACAGGCTTTTCAGGAGGTCTTCGGTACCGAAAACGACGGCGTTGTCTCGAGATCTGCTCATCGGTGGCATCCTTGTGCGCATGGAATGGCGAAACCCACTCTATACCACACTGCACGAGCTGTCAGCGGTTCGGATGGGCGGCGTCACGGCGCTCACCAGAGACGCACTCCCGACCAGGTGTATTGCGACGCTATCGGCGAACAAATACTGCTGGCGGCATGACGACGAAAAGGCTGGCTCCGTCAGGGCCATGACCTATCCACACCATGAAGCGGGGCCAGAAGCCGGGAGGTATTGTGCGGGCGATTTGCCCGGGACGTGACGCGGTGCGGCTTCCTAGAATCGGTGCGTCGATCCAGGGAGGCGGCGATGAAGGCAATCAAGGTGGCAGGGGTGCTGGGTGCGATGTTGTCCATGCTGACGCAGGCGGTTGGCGCGGCAACGGTGGAGCGTACGCTGAGCGCCGGACCGGCGCGTGTGTGGACTGCGGTCCTGGGCAGCGGGGTGCCCGTGCTGGCGGTCGATCATGAGCGTTTTGAGGCGACCATTGTGCTGGACGACGCCTTGCCAGTGAGCGTATCGGTGGATTGGGATGAGGTGGACGGAGGCACGCGCCTGGCGGGGATGGGGGCGTCCGCAGATTCCGACGGATTCCGGCGGTGGGTCGAGGGGGTTGAGCGGGTCGCGCTGGAGCAGGTGCAGCGTAACCGCTACTGTCGTGGTCTGCAGCCCGATCCGCGTCATGACGAGGTGCCGGAACCGAGCCTCGAGGCCGCGACCGATTGCGGGCTGAGCACTGGCAATTTTTCGTCCGCATTGCTCGAACTGGAGAAATGTGGCGATCATGAGACCACGCTGAAGCTGCTCAGCCTGTGTTCGCATCAGAATCATGCAGGTGGTCTGGTGCGTATTTCCCAGCTATACGAGATCGGTGCCGCCGTGCCCCGGCGCGCAGAACGTGCGACGCATTTTCTGGCGCGGGCGGCCTCGGCAGACAATACCGAGTATCACATCAGTGCCAAGACGCTGTACGCCACGGCCTTGTATTTTGGTGTTGGCGTGCCGGTGGATCGGCCCCGCGCGCTGGCCTTGTTCCAGACGGCTGCAAGTCTTGGTGACAGTGCGGCGGACGAGTTTCTGCGAACCGGCACGCATTCAGCATGGCGACGCATCGATGGACGCCTGTTCCGTGACCCGGATTTCGTAGAACTGCGGCCATGAAAACCGTTGCCCTGCGTGGCGTGCTTGCGTGGTTGCTGTTGCTGCAGGCGCCCGTCGCACTGGCCGAGGATGAGGGGGATCTCAGCTACCGCCACTTTGTGGACAGCCCACGTCGGATCAAGTGTCTGTATGGCTACGTCGCCGAAAAAACGGGCGACCACGTATCTGCAGTCAGGATTTTCGAGGACTGCATTGCGCGCTGGAACGATGTGTATTCGATGATCTGGCTGGCACAGATGCTGGAATCGGGCGTAGGGGTTGCCCGCGACGAAGCCCGTGCCGCGCGGCTCATGGAGCGCGGGGCCATGAGCGATGAGGTGGGTGGCTATGCGACCCTGGCGCGCTATCACTGGGGGATGGCATTGGCGCAGGGACGAGGCGTGGATGCCGACCCGGCACGCGCAAGACATTGGCTGCAGCGCGCCGCGGACGAGGGCGATTTATTGGCCGCAGACGCCCTGCTGCGCTGGGGCGAAGCGGATTGAGCGCGGTCGGATCGGTATCCGCGTGATCTGCCCGTCAGTTGCCAAAGCCGATGCGACGGGCGAGGCGGACCAGTTCGAAGTCGTTGGCAGCGCCGAGCTTGGTCTTGATCTGATAGTGGGTGTTATGCACGGTCTTGGGGCTGAGTGACAAGGTGGTGGCGATGTCGGCAACCGACCGGCCGTCCAGCAGCAGGCGCAGGATCTCGCTTTCGCGTGGTGTCAGTTGGTCGGAAGGACCGCGTTCGCCCTCTCCGCGCAGTTGGCGAACTTCCTGCGCAAGGTCGGGGCTGATAAAGGTGCGCCGTCCGGCCACGGTGTTGACGGCCTGTAGCAATACCTCTGGCGGACTGCTTTTGGTGACATAACCCAGAGCGCCGGCCTCCAGCGCACGGAGTGCCCACAGTGCATCACGATGCATGCTGAAGCCAAGCAGGCGGGCGGTGTGGTCGCGCTGGCGGATACGCGCAATCACTTCCAATCCGCCAAGATCGGGCAGCGCCAGGTCGACGATACAGAGGTCGGGCTGGCGCTCACGCCACAGGCGCATGCCGTCTTCGCCGGTACCCGCCTCACCAATCACCGTCATCGTGCCTTGCAGTTCCAGCAAGCGGCGATACCCTTGCCGGACGACGGCATGGTCGTCGATCAGCAGCAACTGGATCATGTGGCGCCCCGCGTGCCTGCCAGGAGTTCGACCCGTAACTGCGTGCCTCGTCCCGGCGCGCTGATCCACTCCACCGTGCCGCCCAGTGCGGAAGCCCGTTCGCGGATACCCAGTCGCCCATGGCCCTCCGGTGCCGGACCGGCGGTGTCGCCTTTGCCGTCATCGCGGATGGACAGGCTCAAGCGCTCGCCATTGCGTTGAAGATCGATCTCGATCTGGCTGGCATCGGCGTGGCGAAGGGCATTGGTCAGCCCTTCCTGAACGATGCGGTACAGGTGGATGGTCAGCGTCGGTTCGAGCGTGTCGAACAGGCCCTGATGATGGAATTGAATGCTGGGCGTGCCACTGTGCATGCGCTTGCAGTCGGCAATCAGTTGCTCCAGTCCGGCGATCAGACCGAAGGCCTCCAGCCTCGGCGGACGTAGACGGTGAACAATGTTCTGGATGCTCTCGTGCATGCGGGCGAGGGTTTCGCCCAGGCTGTCCAGCACGGACGTCAGCGGGGCGTGAGCGGTCGACGCGGCTAGCGACTGTCTGAGGTAGGCGGCGTCGGCACGCAGCGAGGTCAGGTGTTGCCCCATGTCGTCATGCAGTTCGCGGGCCAGGTAGTGGCGCTCGTCCTCGCGGACATCGAGCAGATGTGTTGCAAGCCTGCGCTCGGCGGCTCGGGTCGTGGCCAGTTGGGCGGCAAGACTGTTGAACTCGTTTGCGATCCGGCGGAATTCATCCAGCTCGAAGGCGGGCAGGCGCACCGTGGTGTCGCCGCCCTCGAGCCGGCCTATGGCGGCAAGGATCTGGTCGGCGGGGCGCAAGGCGCGGCGGACGGGGCGCACGATCACCGCTGCCAGCATCGCCAATGCGGCCCAGCCGACCAGCACCAGATACATCGACGACAGCCAGTGTGAGGCTTCGGTGTGCCAGTCCGGGCGGACATGGATATGGCCCACCGCGACGCCGGGCGCACGCAGCAAGGGGCGGACGCTGGTGTCAGCTGGTGTATGCAGGGCCTCCAGCCAGCGGGCAAGGACCCCGGCGCCTGAGCGAGGGGGCGCGGGGCGCACGCAGGCAGCACCAATCTGCCGCGACCACAGGTCTTCCACTTGCACACAGAACGCCAGCCGACGTGCGAGGGGTTCCAGCACGGCAAGATCCACCCGGATGGATTCTCGGTTGAACACATCGGCCTGGCGGGGCTGATCCTGGTTCAGCAATTGCTGGATGACGGCTGCAGTGTCGGGCGTGTCCGCCAGCGCCTGTTGCCGGATCTGCCAGCCGTGCGCTGCCAGCAACAGCAGCGTCAAAAGGCATGCGAAGGCCAGTAGCCGTTGCAGCAGGCTCCGCTGCAGATCGAGGGCCGCCCGGGTGGGGCCGACAAGCGGCCTGGCCGCATCCGGCGCAGGCGGCGGTGTCCTATCGAGTCGATTCGTGGATTCGGCTTCGGGCGGCATGGTGCGTCATTTTCCCCCTGATCGGCATCGGCGCCCAATGCTACCGGCGCAGCACAGGCAAATTGCCCGCCCGCAGGCCGTGCGGGGCACGGCCCACCGGCCCGACGCTATGATCAGCGCCACCTCGGATGCATACCGACTAGGACCGAGCCCACGCCCAGGAGACACATGATGCCACTGCACGCGAACACCGCCCCGCCGTCAGCCGCCCAGACACATGGGCGCGCGCATGAGCCCTGCACTCACGACCATGCCCGCCACGGCCTCGTCAGTGCGAGCCGCCGCCAATGGGCGAAGGGGCTGGTCGCCGCGCCACTCCTGGCTGGGCCCTGCGTGCAAGCCTATGCTGGCAGCCTCGAGCCTCAAGAGGGGCCCGCCTTGAGCGCAGCGGCGATGGCGGCCCGCTTCACCAGCCTCGCCGAGGGCCTTTCCGCCGTAGCACGCATCGAGCCGTTCACCATCACGCCAGCCGATCTGCCCTGGACGCAGGCCTTGGGGCTGCTTGGTGCCGGGCAACAGGTGTCCTTTTTCCTCGATGGGCTGTGGTGGTTCAGCAAGGATCATGGACGCTGGCTGGAGCCGGGCTTCGTGTTCTTCGCCCGCGTAGCTGGAACAACGGGCAACAGCGCCATCCACAACTGCATGCAGAACACCGGAACACTGACCGCGGACAGGGCCGGAACCTTGCAGATCGCGCGCTCCGTCGGCGAGTTTGCAAGCCCGCAGGGCGAACTGTGGGTGCCGCTCGAACAGTACCTCGCGGCTCAAGGCCAGGTGGAAGGCGTCGCCATCGCATGGAGCGGCGACGCGCATGAAGGCCTGCTCGCCCTGTCTGCGCGCGGCGACGCGCATGGCATGATTCGTTCCGAATTGCAGCGCATGCGCCAGGAACGCCTGATGCCCAAGGGCTGGCACAACTTCTTCGCCTTTGGCGATGGCGGAATCTTCAGCGAGGCGCCAAGGGGCGACATCGCATGCGAAACACACAAGAACGTCGGCATCCTGCAGTACCCGCTCGCCGACCAGCCTTTACGCCCCGGGCTGCAGCTGGAATGGACCTGGGTGGTCGACCGCCTGCCTTCGGCCCTGCCCGAGGACGCGTTGCTGAACCACGACTATCTGTCGATCGCCGTCGAGTTCGACGACGGCCAGGACATCACCTACATGTGGAGCTCGACCCTGCCGGTCGGCACGGCCTTCCGTTGCCCGATCCCGGGCTGGAACGCCATCGAGACGCACGTCGTGCAGCGCAGCGGGACGGACACGCTGGGACAGGAACTACACGAGCGCTGCGACCTGTTCCGCGACTATCAGCGTCTGGTCGGTGGCCAGGCCACCCGCGTCGTCAGGATCTGGCTGATCGCGAACTCGCTCTTCATGCGCC
>NZ_AMXB01000019.1:0-77349 GCF_000310125.2 Thauera sp. 27 | reverse complement strand
AATCGACAGGAAAAACCCATGAACCCCCCCCCCCCCCCCCCCGGCCTGCACAACGCCGACTTCATGGCCCGCCGTGCCGCCGCGCTGCCGCGCGGCGTGGGCCAGGCCCACCCCCTGTTCGCCACCGAGGCGCTCAACGCCGAGGTCTGGGACGTCGAGGGGCGTCGCTTCATCGATTTCGTCGCCGGCATCGCCGTTGTCAACACCGGCCACAGCCACCCGCGCGTGGTCGCCGCGGCGCAGGCCCAGCTCACCCACTTCAGCCACACCTGCTTCCAGGTCGTAGCCTACGACGGTTACCTGCGCCTGGCCGAGCGCCTCAACGCGCTCGCTCCGGGGAGCGCTCCGAAGAAGACCATGCTGGTCAGCACAGGCGCCGAGGCGGTCGAGAACGCAGTCAAGATCGCGCGCGCCTTCACCGGCCGCCCGGGCGTGATCGCCTTCAACGGCGCGTTCCACGGCCGCACGCTGCTTGCGCTCGGCCTCACCGGCAAGGTCGACCCCTACAAGCTTGGCGTCGGCCCCTTCCCGGGCGAGATCTACCACGCCCCCTATCCCTGCGCGCTGCACGGTATCAGCGTGGATGACGCTATCCATGGCGTCGAGCTGCTGTTCAAGAACGACATCGAGGCCCGCCGCGTCGCCGCCTTCATCGTCGAGCCGGTGCAGGGCGAGGGCGGCTATTACCCCGCTCCGGTCGAGTTCCTGCAGCGCCTGCGCGCGCTCGCGGACAAGCACGGCATCCTGCTTATCGCCGACGAAATCCAGTCTGGTATCGGCCGCTGCGGCAAGATGTTTGCGGTCGAGCACAGCGACGTGGTGCCCGACCTCATCACCCTGGCCAAGGGCCTCGGCGGCGGCTTCCCTGTCGCGGCGGTGGTGGGCCGCGCCGAGGTCATGGACGCGCTCGCCCCGGGCGGCCTGGGCAGTACCTACGCTGGTGCGCCGATGGCCTGCGCCGCGGCGCTTGCTGTGCTTGACGTGATAGAAGAAGAGAGGCTGTGCGAACGCGCGATCGCTGTCGGCGAGCACATGCAGCGGCGCTTGCGCGAGCTGGCATCGCGCCACTCTTCCATTGGCGATGTGCGCGGCCTCGGGGCGATGGTCGCGGTCGAGTTCTTCCACGATGGTGATCCTGCGCGTCCAGCCCCCGAGATTGCCAAGGCGGTGATTGCAGACGCGCTCAAGCGTGGCCTGCTGCTGCTTTCGTGCGGAAGCTATGGCAACGTACTGCGCTTGATGGTGCCGCTTACCATCGAGCAAGCGGTTCTAGATGAGGGGCTTGACATACTTGCAGCGGCGATCAACGAGTTGGCCTAACTCGGGCCGAGCGGCCGGTCACGCGAGCTGGCGTGGCCGTTTGCCGCTGCGCGGACGGTCGGTGGGAGTCAGGCCAGTCCCGCTGCGCCCAGGACTGCGCCTGCGGCGATCATCCAGATCGGCGCCAGTTTCGTTCTCAGCGTCACCAGCGCGGTGAGCGCGATCAGTACCAGCGTGCCGTTGCGGTGCGCCGGGTCGCCGACGAAGGGCAGCGCGAGCAGCCAGCCGGTGGCGAACACCAGGCCGACGGTGATGGGGGCCAGGCCGGCGGTGAAGGCGCGCACCAGGGCCGTGTCGCGCCGGCTCGCGCCCCAGCGGCTGACGCCGAGCGAAAGCAGCGTGGACGGCAGCAGGATGCCCACCAGCGCCGCCGCGGCACCGGGCAGGCCCGCAGCCTGGAAGCCGAGCACCGGCACGAACAGCACGTTGGGGCCGGGCGCGGCCTGGGCGAGTGCGACTGCGGTGGTGAAGTCGGCGTCGCCAAGCCAGCCGCGCTCGGTGACGAAGTAGCGATGCATCTCCGGCGCCGTCGACATCGCGCCGCCGATCGACAGCAGCGACAGGGTCAGGAAGTGCAGGAAGAGTTCGAGCAGCTCGCCCGCGGGCAGCGTATTCAAGATGCGTCCTCCGGGCGTGCCGCCCGCGCGTCGAGGATGGCGATCCGCCAGCGCGCAAGCCCCCAGCCGAGCACGCCCAGGCCGATCACGATCCATGCCAGGGGCAGGCGGAATGCCGCGATCGCAATCAGCGTGCCCAGCCCGAGCAGCGCACACAACCAGGGCCCGAGCAGGTTGCCGCGCAGCGTGCCGAGCATCTTCACCGCCATCGCCAGGATCAGTCCTGCTGCCACCGCACCCATGCCGCGCAGCGCGCCCGCCACCGCGGGAAACTCGGCCAGGCGTTCATGGCTCGCTGCGAGCGCGATCACGATCAGGAAGGGGGCGAGCAGCATGCCGGTGATTGCCGCAAGTGCGCCGCGCCAGCCGAAGTAGCGGTCGCCGATCATCAGCGACAGGTTGACCACGTTGGGTCCGGGCAGCATCTGTGCGATCGAATACAGCTCGATGAACGCTTCGCGGCTCAGCCAGCCGCGGCGGTCGACCAGCTCGCGCTGGGCGACCGCGAGCACGCCGCCGAAACCCTGCAGCGCGAGCAGGCTGAACGCGACGAAGAGCGCGAAGGGCGAGGCGGGGCGCTTGGGCGCGTCCGTGAGCGCTGCCGGTCCCTGGGCAGATGGGCTCATGGCATCTCCATGGGGAGGTCCGATGCCGGCGCCGTGTCGCGGTTCGCGCGCACGGGCTCACGACAGCGGAAGAGTTCGGCTGCGGCCAAGCGGCTTCGCCACTGCAGGCGGTGTGCGGCGAGGTCCCACTCGGCCAGGGTGAACAGGGCGCCGCCAATCTCGGCGGCGACGTAGCCCATCAGGCTGATGCGCTCGATCGTGCAGCGCAGCGGTACCACGGGCGCGCAGACGTCGAAACGCTGTGCCACGGAGTGCGTCGGGTAAGCGTCGGCGTACAGGCCTACGGTCACGTGCGGCACGTATTCGCCCTGCGGGTGGGGCGTGTCCGCATGCAGGCAGGCGCGCAGTGCGCCGAGCGGACCATCGGCGCCATCGACATGCAGGAAAGGGGCCGATGAAAAGCTCTCCAGCGCTCCGATGGCGACCGTAAAGGGCGTGATCCGCGCTGCCGCGAGCGCGTCGATGCGTGCCTGCAGCCAGTGGCGGTCGAATTCATCCACTGCTGGCCTGGCGGTGCGCGCCGGAAAACCGCACAAGGCAAGCGTGATGTGCGGCTGGCGTCGGTAGCCGTCGAGCAGCAGGCCGTCGAGTGCGCGCTGTGCGGCGGTGATCCGCGAGCGCACCGCAGGCAGGTCCACGTCGATCGCCCACAGCAGGTAGTGCGGCCGGCCGCGATGCCAGTCGCCGAAGTCGCGGCGTTCGTTGCGCAGGGTCAGCGGCTCGGCGAGAAAGCGCTGGCGCAGCGCGGCGGGAGTGATCATGCGGGAGGGCGGAGCGGTGGGCGGGCGCAAGCGAAGCGGATGAGTCCGGGCTTGAATTCGATCGCTAGAATGAAAGGGTGATTGTCCCGGAAAAGAGATCTTCCCGCATGCACTACAGCGTCCTCAAACCCTCCACCACCGAACGCATCACGATCCGCGGCCTCGAGTACAACGTGCGCCGCTGGGGGCGCGCGCAGGCGCCGCAGCTGTTCCTGTTGCATGGCTGGATGGATTCATCGCCCACCTTCCAGTTCGTGGTCGATGCATTGCGCCAGGACTGGCAGGTCATTGCGCCCGACTGGCGAGGCTTTGGCGGCAGCACCTGGCTTGGCCATGGCTACTGGTTTCCCGACTACTACGCCGACCTCGAGGCCCTGCTCGATCATTACGCGCAGGGGCAGCCGGCGCGCCTGGTCGGACACAGCATGGGCGCGGCCGTCGCAGGGGTCTATGCCGGGCTGCGTCCGGGGCGGGTGGCGCAGTTGGTGATGATGGACTTCCTCGGCCTGAAGCCGCCGCCCGAGGCGGAGGCGCCAGTGTTGCTGGACAAATGGCTCGACGCCCAGGCCAGGCCGCCGCGCTTGCCGACGCACGCCGACCATGCCGCGTTCGTGCGTCGGCTGTGCGCGGTCAACCCGCGCCTGGCGCCGGACAAGGCGGCATTCCTTGCTGCGCACGTCGGCCGCATGGCGGGCGATGGGCGGGTGGAGATGGCCTGCGACCCCTGGCACAAGGTGCCTTCGCCCTTCGTCTACCGTATCGAGGATGTGATGGCCTGCTGGCGCCAGGTCACCGCCCCGACCCTGATGGTGCTTGCCGAGCAGGGTTACGTGACCGAGCGCTTTGGCGACGACGCTGCCGAGTTGCGCCGCCGGCTCGACTGCTTTGCCGACCACCGTGTCGTCACCATTGCCGATGCCGGCCACAACCTGCAGCACGACCAGCCCGAACAGGTGGCGGCTGCGCTGGAAGCCTTCCTGTCGCGGGCCTGATGCCCGTCCCGCGGCCTGACGGGGCCTAGGCTGGCCGAGTACCGGCCGGGCGCTCGAGGTAGGGAGCCGCCAGCCTGCCCACCGGTACCCGCGCGCCGAGCCGCGCGGCGAGCAGGTAGAGCCCGCCCAGCTTGCGGTGCAGGAACAGGGCGTCGGCAGGCGGCGTGTGCCAGAAGTCGCGCTCCATGCTCAGCCGCAGGCCGGCGTCGCGGATCCGGCGGGCGAGGTCGCTGGCGCCGAAGTCGTAGGCTCCGTCATGGCGAAGTGGCTCGCAGGCCTCGGCGAAGAGTGCGATTACGGCATCGCGCTGGCTGGCGTGCAGGTGTTCCTGAAAGTAGCCGATCTCCTGCGCGGCCGCGCTCATCGTTGCAGGGTCGTTGCGGATTGCGCCGCTCATCAGGCGGCGGTAGGCGTCGACGACCGTCATCGAATAAGCGCGGGTGGCGCCGAAGTCGAGCAGCACGATCCGGCCGCTGGCGGCGTCGTAGCGGTAGTTGGCAAAATTCGGGTCGGTCTGGACCAGGCCGAACTCGAACAGCTCGCGAAACAACAGGCCGATGAGCAGGCCGGCGATGCGGTCGCGCACCGGCTGCGCGGCGCTGTCGAGCGATTCCACGGCGACGCCTTCAACCCACTGCATGGCGAGAATGTCGCTGCGCGTCAGCGCGGGCACCGGCGCGGGCAGCACGAAATCGGCCTCGGCACCGAGCAGGCCTGCGAAGCGTTGCAGATTGCCTGCTTCGCGCAGGTAATCGGCTTCCTCGTGGAGCTGGCGCTTGGCTTCCTCGAGCAGCGGGGCAAGGTCCAGTGCGCGCGGCAGCAGGCCCGAGACGCGCAGCAGCGTGGCGACGTTGTCCACGTCGCTGTCGATGCTGCGACGCACGCCCGGATACTGCAGCTTGATCGCCAGTTCCTGACCGTCGTGCGTGCGGGCGCGATGCACCTGGCCGATCGACGCTGCGGCGCACGGCGTGAATGAAAAGCGCTCGAAACCCTGCTCCCAGCCCTGGCCCCAGTGCGTTTCCAGCACCTGCACGACCTGGCTCATCGGCATTGTGCGCGCGTCCTCGCGCAGGCGGGCGAGGATCGCGGCAAGCTCGGGCGGCAGCAGGTTGCCGGCATCCATCGACATCAGCTGGCCGACCTTCATCGCCGCGCCGCGCAACTGCGCGAGCTGATCGGCCACGCGGCGGGCGTTGGCGGGGGTCAGTACCAGGTCGCCCACCGTCGGCCGCTTGCCTGCCGCCAGCTGGCGTGCGCCCTCGGCAATCATGCCGCCGGCGACGCCGGTGGCGAGCGAACCCAGGCGCGCGAGCCGGGCGAGGCGGCCACCTGGTACTGCAGTGGCGCGGGCCATCGTGTTCATGCGTATTGCCTCCCGGTCAGAGGGTGGATCTGAAGCACATCACGGTAGCGGGATGAAGGCGCCGGCCACCAGGCTCAGGCAAGCCACGACGGTGAGCTGCAGGCGCAGCGGCAGGTACCACGCCGGCAGTGCGGCATGGCGGGCGAGGCGGCGGTCCTGCAGGTAATGCAGCACAAAGCCGCTCACGAGCAAGGCGGCAGCCTCCATCGGCACCAGCAGCAGCGCTGGCCAGGCGATCAGCGAGGGTACGACGCTCCACAGCATGGTGCGCACCCGTCGACTGTCGGTGAGGCCGGGCAGGCTCATCGCGAAGCCCCAGTGCAGCGCACACACGAAGCTGAGGATCACCGCGCCGTAGGCGTACAGCGCGTCACTCCAGGCCAGGCCATGATGGGCATCGAGCAGGCTGGCGGGCGCGAGCACGAGGAAGGGGATCAGGCCGCCATAGCCTAGCCAGCGGGCGGTGCCGGGCAGCTTCGGACTGTCGCCGGGCATGGGGTTGGTAGAGGCGATGTTCATCGGGTCAGGGGCCGCCAAGGGTTTTCGGAGACTGCTCGAGTGGACTCGAATGATCGTCACTGTGCGTTAACTGTCCAGGACGATTTCTTGGGTGTACGTGCTTATCAGCGATAGAAATGCGTTTATGAGGCTGATGCTAGTAACTGAATTCTGTTTTGTCCAGGACAAAGAGAGTATATTTCGGCTTGCTGACTCGGCCGCGCCGAAGCGCTGCCCAACTTCCCTTCACCACGGAGGCTCCCATGAACCCGCCTCTCCACTACGCCGTCGTTGGCGCCGGAATCGCCGGCTTGTGCTGCGCCCGCGCGCTTGCCGCTGCGGGTGTGCGCGTCACGTTGTTCGACAAGAGCCGGGGACCCGGCGGGCGCATGAGCACGCGCCGCGGCGAAGGTTGGGCCTGCGACCATGGCGCGCAGTACTTCACTGAGCGCGACCCGGCGTTCCAGGCCGAGCTCGGCCGCTGGCAGGCTGCAGGCGCGGCGGCGCGCTGGGAGCCGCGGCTGGTGGTGTTCGATGACGATCAGCGGCGCGATAGCGGCGGTGCCGAGGCGCGCTACGTCGGCACGCCACGCATGACCGCGCCGGCGCGCCTGCTTGCTGATGGGCTGGACCTGCGCGTGCAGACCACGGTGACTGCCCTGCAGTGCTACGAACATGGCTGGGAACTGGCCACTGCCGAGCGCGGCGTGCTCGCCGAGGCCTTCGACGGTGTGCTGCTTGCCGTGCCTGCGCCGCAGGCCCTGCCCCTGCTGCAGCCTGTCCTGCCCGCGCTGGCCGAGCTTGCCGGAGGTGCGCGCATGCAGGCGTGCTGGGCGCTGATGTTGCGCTTCGAGACGCCGCTCGCGCTCGACTTCGATGCCGCCTTTGTCAATTGCGGGCCCCTGCGCTGGATCGCGCGTGACACCAGCAAGCCGGGGCGCGAGGGCGCCGAGACCTGGATACTGCATGCGAGCGCCGAGTGGAGCGAGGCGCATCTGGAAGACAGCCCCGACCACGTGGCCGCTGCGCTCATCGCCGCATTCTGCGAGCTTGGCGGCGGCGCACCGCTGGCTTGGGCGGCGCATCGGTGGCGCTATGCGATCACCGCGTCGGCGGTGGACGGCGGCTGCGCCTGGCATGCGGGGGCCGGCCTCGGCCTGTGCGGCGACTGGCTCAATGGCGGCCGTGTCGAGGGGGCCTGGCTCAGCGGCCATGCGCTTGCCGGGCGCGTGCTGGCGAACGTGCGTGATGAGCTACGGCCTGGTCTGGTTCAAGCGTGACCTGCGCCTGGCCGATCACGCGGCGCTCGCCGCGGCGGCGCGGCGCGGGCCGGTGCTGTGCGTGCTGATCGTCGAGCCTTCGCTGTGGGCCCAGCCCGACGCCGCACGCCAGCATTACGAGTTCATGCTCGAAGCGGCGCGCGAGCTGCATGCCGGGCTGCGCCGCCTGGGAGGACGCCTGCACCTGCTGGTGGGTGAGGCCGTGGAGGTACTCGACCGCCTGCACGCGGCCGCCCCATTCACCGAGCTGTACGCGCACGAGGAGACCGGCAACGGGGCGAGCTATGCGCGTGATCGCGCGGTGGCGCGCTGGTGTCGGGCGCGCGGGGTACGCTGGCATGAGCTGCCACAGTTTGGCGTCGTGCGCAGGCTCGATGACCGCGACCGCTGGCAGGCTGCCTGGGAGGCGCATGTGGCGGCGCCGCAGGCGGTGCTGCCCGCAGCCCTCGTCTTCGTCACGCCATCGGCGCTGTTGCAGCCCGGCGCGCGCGCGCCGGAGGCAGCGGCGCTCGGTCTCGATGTCTTCGAGCCCCCGCGGCGCCAGCGCGGCGGGCGGCGCGCCGCGCTCGACGTGCTCAATGACTTTCTCGACCAGCGCAGCGGGCAGTACCGTGGCGGCATTTCGTCGCCGCTGAAGGCGCCGAGTGCCTGTTCAAGGCTGTCGCCCTACCTGGCCTGGGGCTGCCTGAGCCTGCGCGAGGTGGTGCAGGCCACCCGCGTGCGCGTCGCCGTGCTGGCCGAGGGCGACCGCCGCCGCGCCGGGTTGTCGGCCTTCCTCAGCCGCCTTTACTGGCATTGCCACTTCATCCAGAAGCTCGAGAGCGAGCCGGCGCTGGAATTCCGCAACCTGCACCGTGGCTATGACGGGCTGCGTGAGGGCGAGTGGAATCCGGCGCATTTCGCCGCGCTGGTGGCCGGGCGTACGGGTTGGCCGCTGGTGGACGCCTGCGTGGCGATGCTGCGCGAGACGGGGTGGCTCAACTTCCGCATGCGCGCGATGCTGGTGTCGGTGGCGGCCTATCCGCTGTGGCTGCACTGGCGCGAGGTCGGGCTATGGCTTGCGCGGGCCTTCATCGACTACGAGCCGGGCATCCACTGGAGCCAGCTGCAGATGCAGTCGGGCACCACCGGCATCAACACTACCCGTGTCTACAACCCGATCAAGCAGGCACGCGATCATGACCCGCAGGGCGTGTTCGTGCGCCGCTGGCTGCCGGCCCTGCGTCGGGTGCCCGATAGCTGGCTGTTCGAGCCTTGGCGCATGCCGGCGTCGGTGCAGGCGCGCTGCGGATTGCGGGTGGGTGAGGAAATCGTCCTGCCCGTGGTTGAGCTCGAGGCTGCCACCCGGGCCGCCAAGGCTCGCGTGCACGCCTTGCGCGCTCAGCCTGAGATACGCGCGGCGAAGGCGGCGATCGTCGACCGCCACGGCTCGCGCAGGCGACCACAGGCGCGGCGGCGCGAGGCGGCCGGCTCGACGGCTGCCGCTGTGCAGCTGGACTTGGGGTTCTGAGGCGGCTTGACGATGGCGATGCGACGTAAGGCCGACCTGCCGACAAGACTGTGCGCGGTCTGTGGGAGGCCGTTCGCTTGGAGAAAGAAGTGGGAGAAGGTGTGGGCCGAAGTGCGCTACTGCTCGGAGCGCTGCCGGCGCGCCCGCAAGCCCGGGGGGATGGCGTGATCTACTGGTTCCGCACCGACCTCCGTGTTGGCGACAACCTGGCGCTGGCCGCGGCCAGCGCGTCGGCCGCGCGCTTGCTGCCGGTGTATTGCCACGACCCTGCGGCCGATACGCCCACGCGCTGGGGTTTCACGCGCAGGGGTGCGCATCGGCGCACGTTCCTCGATGCCGCGCTTACCGATCTGGATGCGGCCTTGCGTGCGCGTGGCAGTCGCCTGCTTCAGGTGCGTGGCGCAGCGGCCGATGTCCTGCCGGCGCTGGCCCGTGCGTTGGGCACGGACAGGGTGGCATGCGAGGCGATCGCCGCGCCGGAGGAGGTGGACGAGCTGGCGTCGTTGCGCGCGGCAGGGCTGCAGGTGCAGGCGGTGTGGCAGTCCACCATGCTCGATCCCGGGCTGCTGCCGTTCGAGGTCGAGGCACTGCCGAAGGTGTTCACGGATTTTCGGCGGGCGGTTGAGATGGCGGGCGTGTTACCGGCGGCCCCACTGGCGCCGCTCGCCGCGCTGCCGCCCTGTCCGTCGCTCGATCAGCTGCCCGGCATGGTCCAGGTGGGGGGTGGCCCTTGCCAGGCGCTCCGGCCGGAGCGGGGCTACGAAGGCTGCGGCGAGGCTGCCTTCCCGTGGTGGCGGCCGGAATTCGCGGGCGGTGAGCGGGCGGCGCTCGCGCATCTGGCGAGCTATTTCGCAAGCGCAAGGCCCCGGCATTACAAGGTGACGCGCAACGGGCTGAGCGGCGTCGACTTCTCGAGCAAGTTCTCGCCCTGGCTGGCACAGGGGGCTTTGTCGCCGCGTGTGGTCTTCGCCGCGCTGCGCCGTCACGAGGCCGAGCAGGGGGCGAGCGACGGCAGCTACTGGCTGTGGTTCGAGCTGCTGTGGCGGGACTACTTCCGGTTCCTGCATCTGCAGCACGGGCGACGCCTGTACCGGGCGCGCGGGCTCGGCGACGGCGCTTCGCCGCCTGCGCATGATCCGGCGGCCTTCGAGGCCTGGTGCGCAGGGCGCACAGGGCAGGCCTTCGTCGATGCCGGCATGCGGGAGCTTGCAGCCACCGGCTGGCTGTCCAACCGCATGCGCCAGGTCGTTGCCAGCTACCTGATCCACGATCTTGGCTGCGAC
Organism: Thauera sp. 27; assembly: GCF_000310125.2. NCBI lineage: Bacteria > Pseudomonadati > Pseudomonadota > Betaproteobacteria > Rhodocyclales > Zoogloeaceae > Thauera > Thauera sp. 27. The sequence goes on along the minus strand of NZ_AMXB01000019.1, from coordinate 67,096 downwards.
TGGCGTGCCGGGGCGGCATGGTTCGAGGCCCAGCTGGTCGATTACGACACGTACAGCAACCAGGGCAACTGGTTGTACATCGCCGGCCGCGGCACCGATCCGCGCGGCGGACGGCGTTTCGACCCTGACGGGCAGGCGGCGCGTTACGACGCGGATGGCGACTACCGGGCGCGCTGGCTCGGCGCGCACCGGCACGCCGGCCGTTCAGCGTGAACGGAGCGCGCGCAGGCGGGCGAGCGCTGCCGGGGGCAGGGCACCGAGCAGGGCGCCGACCGATACCACCGCGATGCCGATGATGGTGCTGAGGCCGAGCGCCTCGCCCAGGATGAAGAAAGCACCGATCGCGGTGAAGGCGGGCACCAGTGCCAGCATCATCGAGGCTTCGCTCGCGCCCACCTTCTGCACCGCATAGCTGTAGAAGCCTGCGGCAAGCATGGAGGCGACGATGCCCTGGTAGACCCCTTGCAGCGCGATCTCGCCCCAGCTTGCCGCGGCGATGTTGGCCGGCAGCCAGAGCAGATAGACCGGCAGGTAGGCCAGCGCGGAAAAGCTGGCGATGCCGAGGATGCCGAGCTGGGGCTTGATCTGCCAGCGCCGCATCAGCAGCCCGAATACCGCCCAGCACAGCGCGGCGCTGAGAAAGAGCAGGTCGCCGACCCATTCGCGTCCGTGCGTGGGTGCGAGCAGGCTCTCGAAGCCGATCAGAAGCAGGCCGCAGGTCGACAGTGCGAGCGCGATCACGGTGGGGCGTGCGATGCGAAAGCCCGACATCACCGCCATGATGACGATGGTCCAGAACGGGATGCCGCCATTGACGAACACCCCGGCGTGCGCGCTCGGCGCGAACGCGAAGCCGGAGTACACCAGCAGGCCGTAGCCCAGCCCGCCTACTGCCGCCAGCACCATGTGGCGTGGCCAGTCCCTGTGCGGCACGAAGCGCAGGTAGAGCGGCAGCGCGATTGCGCCGGACACGCCGAAGCGCAGCGCGGCAATGTCGAAGGGCGTGAAGCTCGCGGTGGCGCCGAAGCGCGACACGATGTTGAAGCCGGACCAGAACACCACCACGGCGAGCGCGGCGAGCAGGCCGCGCACGGCGTCGGCATGCGAGGGGGACGGTGTGTGCAATTCGGTTCAGCCCGGCTGGTTGCGCATGAAATCGGCGGTGTTGAAGAAGTTCTGCAGCAGGCGCTCGCGGACGCCTTCTTCGATGCCGACTTCTTCCATTGCCAGCAGCATGCAGGCGACCCACTGGTCACGCTCCCGGGTGCCGATGGCGAACGGCATGTGGCGGGCGCGCAGGCGCGGGTGGCCGAAGTTCTGCACGAACAGGTCGGGCCCGCCCAGCCAGCCGGACAGGAACATGAAGAGCTTGTCGCGCGAGCCTTGCAGGTCCTGGGGGTGCATGGCGCGCAGTTCGGCGAACTGCGGGGTTTCGGCCATCAGGCCGTAGAAGCGGTCGCACAGGCGGGCAACGGTGGGCTCGCCGCCGATCCGGTCGTAGGTGGTCTGTTGTTCCATCGGGCTTCTTGGGGTGAGGTGCGCGCCTCGGTGTGGGCGCCTTGGGCAGGATTGTCGCAGAGTTGGGCAGGGGTCTTGTAGGAGCGAAGCAAGTCGCGAGCTTTTCGCCCCGTTTACGCGGCAACCCGCTGCGGTGCGTCGCTCACAGTTTCACCACTGACAACCGCTTCACTGCCTTGACCAGGATCTTGTAGATGTCGAGATCGAATGCCGGGCGGCCGGCCTCAAGCAGCCTGGCAAGGCTGGCCTCGTCGGTGGCGGTGCCGAGCCAGCGCCAGCCGTCGATGACGTGGGTGGCCTCGCCTTCGCGCAGGCCGATCGGGCCAGGCCAGGCCCAGTGCTCGACCTTCAGCGCATGCAGGGCGTCGATCAGGCGTTGGGCGTGGGCCTGGGGCGATTCGCTGCCGTGGCAGGCGCCGTGGCAGCGCTTCAACTGGAAGTCGAAGCAGCGCGCGCCCTGGGGGTGCCTGTCGAGGCCGAGCAGGGGCGGGCACAGGGCGTGGTCGCGGGCGAGCGCGCGCAGCCGGTTGGTGGCCTCGCGGCGATTGCGGAAGAAGCCGTAGAGGTCGTCGCGGCGGCCGAAGTCGAGGTCGGCGGCGTGCACCAGTTCCAGCCGCCAGTCGCCGACGATGTCGGTGGCGAGGCGCCAGGTGCACAGCTCGCGGTTGCGCCGCAGCTGGCGGTTGTGGGTGGGCTGCAGCTGCTTGACGAGGCGGGCCTCCTCGAGCAGCGCGCCGATCTCGCCCGCGGTTGCGATCCATTCGACGTGGCGCACCTGCTGGCTGAGGCTGAGTTCGCGGTCGCTGCTGTGGTCGGCGGCGAAGTGCGACAGCACGCGGCTGCGCAGCCGCGTGCTCTTGCCGATGTAGAGCGGCAAGTGCCCATCTGCCGCGCCGGCGGCGCGCTCGCCATAGAACAGGTAAACGCCGGGCGAGTCAGGCAGGCCGGCGATCTGCTCCGGGTCGAGGTGGGGCGGCAGGCTGGGGTGGCCGATCAGCTCGCGCACGGCCGCTTCGATGTGGCCGGCTGGGAAGCGGTCGTGGATCTTCTGCCAGAACTGCCACAGCAGCTGGGCGTCGCCGAGCGCGCGGTGGCGGTCGGCCACCATCAGGCCGTGGCGCTCGATGAGGTGGTCGAGGCCGTGGCGGCGGTGGTCGGGAAACAGCCGGCGCGACAGCTTGACGGTGCACAGCACCTGCGGACGGATGTCGAGCCCGGCACGGCGAAAGGCGGCGCGCAGGTGGCCGTGGTCGAAGCGTGCGTTATGGGCAATGAAGAGGCGGCCGTCGAGGCGGTCGAAGACCTCGTCCGCGATCTCGGCAAAGCGAGGCGCGCTCGCCACCATGTCGTCGTCGATGCCGGTCAGGCGCCGGATGTAGTCGGGGATGCGTGACGCAGGGCGCACCAGCGTCGACCACTCGCGCACGCCGTCCTCGTCGACCTGGACGATGCCGACTTCGGTGATCGAGTCGTGCTGTGCGGGACCACCGGTGGTCTCGATATCGACGAAGGCGAGGCCGCCGGGGTGGGCTCGGAGGAGGGCGTTCACAGCGGACGAGGACCGGGTGCGTGGGGGCGGGCAGGTGTGAGCGGCGCAGGCCGTCCGGGGTTCCGTGCCTGCGAGCTGCCATTAGCCCCGGCCGTGCGGAAACGCCGTCAGCGTGCGCCGAAGCCGGCGTCTTCGATGGCCTGGTAGATGTCGGCCGCGGACACGAAGGTGCCGTGCTCGATGGTTGCTGCACCGGTTTCGAGCGAGATCTCGAGGTAGCCGATTCCGGGCAGGTCCTGGATGGCATTGGTGACGAGGCGCAGGCAGTGCTCGTCGCGCATGCCTGTGATGGTGAGGGTGGTGGTCTGCATCGGCGGCTCCGGAAATTGGGGACGGTGTTCGCCGCATCTTGTCCGCTGCCGGCGTCGTCGGCAAGTTCGACATGAGGCGTCACGAGCCTTTTAGGGCAGGAGTCCTGCCGTGTCGCCTTCAACCCCTCGCGGCTGGCGCCGCTCCTACCGGGGAGCAATCGCCGCGGCTTGCCCTCGCTGTAGGAGCGACGCCAGTCGCGAGCTGTTGCGGGCCTGATCAGGATGCGGCCGCCTTCAACCCCTCGCGGCTTGCACCGCTTCCAAGGCGGCGGTGCGCGCAGTCAGCCCGCGCCGCCGCCTTCGAGCAAGCGGCGGTAGAGCGCGGTGAGGCGTGCAGCCATCAGCGTGTCCGCCCATTCGGCGGCGTAGGCGGGCGCCTCGGCGGCGAGTTGCTTGCGCAGGCGGCCGTTGGCGAGCACATCCTCGACCACTGCCGCGAAACCGGCGGGCGAGTCGGGAGCGATGCGGGCGCCGCGTTCGGGGGCGAGGATGTCGGTGGTCCCCATGGCGGCCAGCGCAACGACCGGCAGGCCTGCGGCCATGGCCTCGAGCAGGACCAGTCCCTGGGTTTCGGTGCGCGAGGCGAAGACGAAGACATCGGCTGCGGCATAGCAGTCCGGCAGGCGCTTGCGGCGCTCGAGGTAACCGACGAAGCGTACGGCCGCGCCCAGGCCGAGTTGCGTGGCCCGACGCTGCAGGCTACGCGTGGCCGGACCCTCGCCGGCGATCACGAGCACGAAGCCGGGACGCTGGCTGCGCAGCCTTGCGGCGACATCGAGCAGAAAGCCGATGTTCTTCTCGTGCGCGACGCGACCGATGAACAAGGCCATCTGCGCGGCCTCCGGGATGTCGTAGATGCGGCGGAAGTGCGCGCCGTCTCCGCGGGCGAAGTCGGCGACCGGGATGCCGGTGGGCAGGACCTCCATCGGCGTGCGCACGCCGTAGTCGGCAAGGCGCGTACGCATGGCTGTGGACGGCACGATCACCTGGTCGACGGCGTCGCACTGCTGGCGCGATATCCGTCGCGCCAGCCCGCGCAGCGCGGCCGCAGGCAGGAAGGGGATGTAGTGCTGGAGGTACTCCTCGAACAGCGTGTGGTAAGTGAGCAGCACCGGCCGGCCGCAGGCCCGGGCGGCGGCAAGGCCGGCATAGTGGGCAACGAAGGGCGTCTGCACATGCACGAGGTCGCAGTCGCGCGCTTCGCGTCGGACGGCCTCGTACATGGCGCGACGTGCGACGAGGCGGTCCTCCGGGTCGAGCGGCAGGCGCCAGCCGGGAATGCGGATGACGCCCTCTTCATCGGCCTCGCGGCCATAGCGCGGGACGACGAGGCGGACATCGACGCCTTGTGCGGAAAGCGCGCGGCGAAAGCTCGCGATCGAGGTCGATACCCCGTTTACGCGCGGAAAATAGACGTCGGACACCATCAGTACCTTGAGCATGCGACCCAGCTTGGGCCCGCCGTGTTACCGCACGGTGACCGTTGGCGGGTGGGGCGCGGCGGTGGCAATCGTTGCACCTGCGTGACAGGGTCGTCGGGCAAAGGCGTGGTGTTGATGAGACAATCGCGCGCTTACGACCAAAGACATAGGGCACGGGCCTTGGTCCCGCGCACCGACCGCAATCCATGAACCTGCCGCGAACTCCTGGCGCCTTGTGCGACGAAATCCTCTCGATCGCCCTTGGCGACGATGTCTGCATCGGCGAGATCGTCTCGCCCGTCGTGCTCGAATGCGGCCCCGAACGGCCTGTGCACGAGGCTGCGGCGCTCATGAGCGAGCGTCGGGTGAGCTCGGTCATCGTGGTCGAGGGGGGCGAGGCGGTCGGTATCTGGACCGAGCGCGACGCGCTCGCGGTGGATATGAGCGATCCGGCCGCCTTCACTCGGCCGCTGCGCGAGGTGATGAGCGCGCCGCTGCGTACCGTGCCGGCGTCGTTCCGCCTGCACGAGCTCACTGTCCGCTTTCGCGAGGAGCATGTGCGCCATTACCTGGTCGTCGACGACGATGGTCACCGCATGGGCGTTGTGTCGCAATCGGACGTGGTGCTCAACCAGGGCATCGAGCATTACCTGAAGTTGCGCAAGGTGGACTCGCTGGTCAAGGGCGGCCTGCATGCCATGCCTGCCGCTGCCCGTCTGCCCGAGGCCACCGCGCGCATGCGGGAAAGTGGCGCAGACGCCGTCGTGGTCGACTTCGGCCACGAGGCCGAGGCCTCTGCGTCGGGCCGCTACGGCATCCTGACCGAACGCGACATCACCCGCCTCGTGGCCCAGCGCGTGGCTTGTGGTGAGGTGGGCGATTTTGCCAGCCGCCCGCTGATCGCCTGCACCGAGCATGACAGCCTGTACAGGGTGCGCGCGCTGCTGGCCGAGCGCCATATCCGCCATGTCGGCGTGATCGGGGCCGACGGCGAGTTGTGCGACCTGATCAGCTTCAAGGACATCCTGAGCGGCATGGAGCTCGCCTACGTGCATGAGCTGCAACATGCGCTGCACGAGCGCGATGCCGCCCTCCATACATCGAGGCGCAATCTCTATCTCGCCGAGAAGGTCATCGAGAACTCGCTCGAAGGGGTCATGGTGACCGATGCGGATGTCCGTATAGTGTCGGTCAATCCTGCCTTCACCCGCCTGACCGGATACGCGCCGGAGGAGGTGATCGGGCGCAACCCCTCGCTGCTCAATTCAGGTCGCCAGAGCCCGGCGTTCTACCAGCGCATGTGGGAAGAGCTGCTCGAGTCCGGGAAGTGGCAGGGCGAGGTGTGGAACCGGCGCAAATCCGGCGAGGTGTCGCCGCAGTTGCTCCACATCACCGCGATCCACGACGAGGACGGTGCGCTGACCCACTATGCGGCGTTGTTTACCGACATCAGCCGGCTCAAGGAGAACGAGGCCCGCATCCGCGACCTCGCCTACTACGATCCGCTCACCGGCTTGCCCAATCGCCGCCTGCTGGAGGACCGCCTGCAGGTGGAGCTCGCCCATGCCGCGCGCATGCGCAGCCGCCTCGCGGTGATGTTCGTCGACCTCGACCGCTTCAAGCGCATCAACGACAGCCTCGGCCACGGCATCGGCGACCGCTTGCTGGTCGAAATCGCCAGCCGGCTGCGTGCCTGTCTGCGCGAGGACGACACCGTCGCACGCATGGGCGGGGACGAGTTCCTCGTCATCCTCAACAATCTGGCCGGCCCCGACGAGGCGGCAATGACTGCGCGCCGCCTGGTGGCTGCATTGCGCCGGCCCGTGCTCATCGACGAGCACGAGTTGGTCGTCACCACCAGCCTGGGCATCAGCATCTACCCCGACGACTCGCTCGATGCCGACACGCTGATCAAGAACGCGGATGTGGCCATGTATCGGGCGAAGGACGAGGGCCGCAACAGCTTCCAGCTCTACGAGCCAGCCATGAATGCCCGCTCGCTCGAACACCTGGCCATGGAGACCGCGCTGCACCGCGCCTTGCCGCGCAACGAGCTGCAGCTTCATTACCAGCCGCTGGTGCGCATCGGCGGGGGCGGGCTCGAGGCCGTCGAGGCCTTGCTGCGCTGGAACCACCCGGACCTTGGCCTGGTGTCGCCAGCTGACTTCATCCCGCTGGCCGAGGAGACCGGACTCATCGTACCGATCGGCGAATGGGTGCTGCGCTGCGCCTGCGAGCATCACCGCAACTGGCGCGAGGCCGGCCGGCCACCGCTGCGCATGATGGTGAACATCTCCGCGCGCCAGTTCCGTGACGAGGGTTTCGTGGCCATGGTCGGCAGTGTGCTGGCCGAGACCGGCATGCCGCCCGAGTGCCTGACGCTGGAGCTGACCGAGAGCATGCTGATGGAGGGCTCGGAGCGCGCGATCGCCCGTCTCGATCAGCTGCGCGCGCTCGGTGTCGGGCTGGCGATCGACGATTTCGGTACCGGTTACTCTTCGCTCGCCTACCTGAAGCGTTTCCCGATCGACGAGCTCAAGATCGACCGCCTGTTCGTGCGCGGTATCGATCGCAATCCGCGGGATGCAGCGCTGGTGTCGGCGATCGTGTCGCTCGGCCACAGCCTGGGGCTGCGTGTGGTGGCCGAAGGCGTGGAGACGCAGGCACACCTGATGGTGCTGCACGCCCAGGGTTGCGACCTGGCGCAGGGTTTCCACTTCAGCCGGCCCTTGCCGTGGGACGAGTTCGTCGCGGTCTGCTGCAGCGGCAGCTGAGGACGGCGCGCCCGTTCAGTGCGGGCGCGGGGAGTCGGCAAGTGCCTCCCAGGCCGTGCGCACGGCCTCGGCGCCATAGTGGCGCTCCAGCCGGCGTACCGTGAAGTGGCCGCGGCTGACGTCCTGGAAGTGGTTCATGAACATCAGGTTGATCGTCGCTCCGGCGGCCGCACCGATGCCGGGCACCAGCATGCCGGCCGCCTTCTGCGTGACCTGCACCTTGTAGCGTGCCGCCACCATGGTGATCAGCCGCACGAGGGCGGGCGCGCCTTCGGCACTCAGCCCCTTCTGCGCCAGGTGGCGTGCGGCCTCGCTGACCGTGGTGGCGAGCGCTGCGCGTACCGCGTAGTAGCCGGATTCGGTGGCGTCGTCGCTGCGCTGGGTGCCGCCGAGGGCGAACACCTCGAGGGCGGCCAGGCGCGTAGGCGGCCTGTCGATGTGCTCGCCTTCCGCGCGCGCGATGTCGAGGATGGCGCGCATGATCAGGACCGTGGACAGCGGGATCTCGACCGTCAGCCCGGCCAGGCCGAAGGCACCGCCGCCGGCGCCGCTGACCGAGCCGAGCAGCTTGTGCAGGCGCGGCGAGGCCGGACGAGGCTCGGGTTCGAGCGTACGCGCGGCCGTACTCATCGCGCGCAGCAGGGCTTCATGGGCCAGCCCGCCGACCTTTGCCCGCCAGCTCGCGGGCAGGCGCGCCATGCCTTGCTCCAGCGGACTGCCGACGAAGCTGCTCAGGCGCGCGACCAGACTGGGGTTTTCCAGCAGGCCGCGCGCGTGGGCGAGGGCCTCCAGGTCGGCGTCGGCAAGCTGCAGGGTGTGGGTGCTCATGAGGGGCCGGGGTGGTGGTCGGTTGCGGCGGGGGTGTCCATCGCTTCAGACGCGCTGCCGCACGCTCGCGTTCCCGGCGTCAGGAGGGCTTGCCGGTTTCCAGCGATTGCAGGATGGCCGCACCCAGCACGGCGGCCGATTGGGCGCCCGACACCGCCAGCTTGCGGTTGAGGATGAAGAACGGCACGCCCTCGATACCCTGGCGGCGCACGCCGGCGGCCATGCGCTCGACGGCGTCGATGCTGCCGCGGCCGTCCAGCCATTCGCGCACGGCTTCCCGGCGGTCGCCGCAGGCCGCGGCGATGTCGGCGAGGGTGTCCTTGTCGCCGATGTCTCGGCCCTCCTGGAAGTGCGCGGCGAACAGCGCCTGGGCCAGGCTCTGGATGCGCTCGGGCTTCTGGCCCTGGGCCTGGGCGCGGTACATCAGGCGGTGCGCCTGCAAGGTGTTGGGGCGGGTCTGGATGCGCTCGAAGGCGTAGCTCAGGCCGTCCTCCGCGGCTGCCGCGCGCACGGTGTCGAGCACCGCCTCGGCCTTGATCGGGCCGCCGAACTTGGCCTCAAGGAAGGCGCGATAGGGTTCGCCTGCGGCCGGGGTGTCGGGGTTGAGGAAGAAGGGCAGCCAGTTAACGCGCGCTTCGAGGTCGGGGCGTGCGGCCTTCAGCTCCGCCAGGGCGCGGTCGAGACGCACCTTGCCGAGGTAGCACCAGGGGCAGACGAAGTCGGAGACGAGGTCGATGTCGAGGATCATTGAGGCACTCACAGGAAGCGGGCGATGAAGCAGGGCTGGGCAGGGTCGGCAGCGGGTGGCAATGGCAACCACACGCGGCGGCCGCTGCCGGGAACGCGGTCGAGTGCGCTGCCGTCGGCGGCCAGTAGCCGGTCGAGGCGCAACTCGAGATTGCTGCCCGGCTGCACGAACTCCAGCCGGTCGCCGACGCCGAAGCCGTTCTTGACTTCGACTTCTGCCAGGCCACGCCCGGCATCCCAGCCCACCATCTCGCCCACCAGCAGGCTGCGCCCGGATTCCGAATGGCCGCGCAGGTAGTTCTGGTGCTCGGGGGTGGCGTGGCGCTGGTAGAAGCCGTCGGTGTAGCCGCGGCTGGCCAGGCCCTCGAGCTCGCCGAGCAGGCGGGGGTCGAAGGGGCGGCCGGCGACGGCGTCCTCGATCGCGCGGCGGTAGCCCTGGGCGGCGCGGGCGACGTAGTAGGGGCTCTTGGTGCGGCCCTCGATCTTGAGCGAATCGACGCCAATGTCCACCAGGCGCTGGACGTGCTCGATGGCGCGCAGATCCTTCGAGTTGAGGATGTAGGTGCCGTGCTCGTCCTCTTCGATCGGCATCAGCTCGCCGGGGCGGGTGCCTTCTTCCAGCAGCCACACCTTGCTGCCACCGATGTGGCGCGGGCCGCCGCCGAGCGCAAGGCCGGTGGTGGTGTCGAGCCGGCTGCGGGTGGCGGTGCCGACCGCGCCGGCGTCCTTCGGGGTGCCGATCGGTGCACTGCCGCGGGCCTGGACGTCGCCGGCGCCGTCTTCACCGGCCTCGTGCACCTTGTAGTCCCAGCGGCAGGAGTTGGTGCAAGTGCCCTGGTTGGGGTCGCGGTGGTTGAAGTAGCCCGACAGCAGGCAGCGCCCGGAATAGGCGATGCACAGCGCACCATGAACGAAGACCTCGAGCTCCATGTCCGGACAGGTGTCGCGGATCTCGGCGACTTCGTCGAGCGACAGCTCGCGCGAGAGGATGATGCGCTTGACCCCCACCGACTGCCAGAAGCGTACGGACGCGTAGTTGGTGGTGTTGGCCTGCACCGAGAGGTGGACGTCCACCTCGGGCCAGCGTTCGCGCACCATCATGATCAGCCCGGGGTCGGCCATGATGAGCGCGTCGGGCTTCATCGCGATGACCGGCGCCATGTCGTCCTCGAAGGTGCGCAGCTTGGCGTTGTGCGGGTAGATGTTGGCCACCAGATAGAACAGCTTGCCTGCAGCGTGGGCCTCGTCGATGCCGGCTGCCAGGGTTTCAAGCTGGCCGAAGCTGTTGTTGCGCACGCGCAGCGAATAGCGCGGCTGACCGGCGTACACGGCGTCCGCGCCGTAGGCGAAGGCGGTGCGCATCATGTCGAGGGTGCCGGCGGGGGCGAGCAGCTCGGGGCGGCGTGAAGTGGGCATGAGTATGGAGTGGAGCCGGGCCTGTGGTCTTGGACGCCGGCATTCTAGCCGAGTGCGCCGTATCGATTGGGCCGTCGAACTGTGGCTGAGTTCGCGGCAGGGGCCGCGGCATCGGTGAATACTGGATTAACATGTTACGCCTCCCTGTGCGCAGGCCAGCCCGGCCTGGGAACGCGCGTTGTCCACGGAGCCCCTGAATGCCCGCTTCCGCTCTTGCCCCGGCCCAGATCATGCTGATCGAGGATGATGCGGGTGACGTCGAACTCATCCGCTGGCAGTTGCGGGATGCGTTGCATGAGCATTTCGACATCCGCGTTGCCGATTCCATGCGTGCGGCCGAGGCCCTGTTTGCGGAGGCTGGAGCCCAGCCCGACGTGGTATTGCTCGACCTGAGTCTGCCGGACTCCTGCGGAGCCGGCACGGTCGAGCGCTGCCGAGCGCTGACCGAGGCGCCGATCATCGTGTTGAGCGGTGTGGACGATCCGGCCGTGACCTGTCTGGCGATTGCTTTCGGTGCCGATGACTATCTCCCCAAGGGGGGCGACAGCGAGGTGTTGCGGCGAGCGATCCGCTATGCGCGGCTGCGCCACCAGCGCGACGCCGATGCCCGCCTGGCAGCGGCCGTGTTTGCGCACGCCCGGGAAGGCATCATCGTGACGGACGCCCAGGGAAACATTGTCGAGGTCAACGAGGCGTTCACGCGCATCACCGGCTACGCGCGAGAGGAAGTGCTCGGGCGCAACCCCAGCCTGCTCAAGTCCGATCGCCATGACCAGGCCTTCCATGCGGCGATGTGGAAAAGCCTGCACGACAAGGGGCACTGGTACGGCGAGGTGTGGAACCGGCGCAAGAGCGGAGAGTTGTTCGCCGAATTGCTCACCATCAGCGCGGTGCGCGACGCACGCGGCGCGATCCGGCATTTTGTCGGTCTGTTCTCGGACATTACGGTGCAGAAGGAGCACGAACGCCAGCTCGAGCATATTGCACATTACGACGCCCTCACTGCGCTGCCCAACCGCGTCCTGTTTGCGGACCGCCTCCATCAGGCCATGGCGCGCGCAACGCGTAGTGGTCAGCGCCTGGCGGTCGTGTACATCGATCTCGATGGCTTCAAGGCGGTCAACGACACCCTCGGGCATGACGTGGGCGACAAGCTGCTGATGGCACTTGCATTGAGAATGCGCAAGACCATGCGGGACTGCGACACGCTTGCTCGCCTGGGGGGCGATGAGTTCGTCGCCGTGCTCAGCGATCTGCCCGATGCCGAAAGCTGCCGGCCGCTGGTGCGGCGGCTGCTGGCTACGGCTGCCGAGCCTGTCGAGGTGAATGGCCAGCTGCTGAAGGTGTCGGGCAGTATCGGGATCACGCTCTACCCGCAGCGCGAGGATGTCGAGGCCGACCAGTTGCTGCGCCAGGCCGACCAGGCGATGTACCAGGCCAAGCTTGCCGGCAAGGATCGCTACCACCTCTTCGACAGCGACCAGGACTATGACCTGCGCAGCCATCACGAAAGCGTCGAGCGCATCCGCCAGGGCCTGCTGCGGGACGAGTTCGCGCTGCACTACCAGCCCAAGGTCAACATGCACAGCGGCGAGCTGATCGGTGCCGAGGCGCTGGTCCGTTGGCAACACCCGGAGCAGGGCTTGCTTCCGCCCGATCGCTTCCTGCCTGCGATCGAGCGCCATGAGCTCGGCGTCCAGCTTGGCGAATGGGTCATCGACTCGGCCTTGAGTCAGATCGCCGCGTGGCAGGCCGAGGGCTTGCGCGTGCCCGTCAGCGTCAACATCTCGGCCAATCACTTGCAAAGGGCCGATTTCGCCGAGCGCCTCTACCTGTTGCTGTCCTTGCACCCGGAAGTTGCGCCCGACCAACTGCAGCTCGAGGTGCTCGAGAGCAGTGCGCTGGCCGACATGAACCGGGTCGCCGAGACGATGGCCACGTGCACGCGCATGGGGGTCAGCTTTTCGCTCGACGACTTCGGTACCGGCTACTCCTCCCTGAGCTATCTGAAGCGCTTGCCGGCCGCCGAGCTCAAGATCGACCGCAGCTTCGTACGCGACATGCTGCACGACGCCGACGATCTTGCCATCCTCGATGGCGTGCTGGGCCTTGCGCGTGCCTTTCGCCGCCGTGCCGTTGCCGAGGGCGTGGAGACCGAGGCGCAGGGCGAACTGCTGCTGCGGCTGGGGTGCGAATGCGCCCAAGGCTATGGCATTGCGCGGCCGATGCCGCCATCAGCGCTGCCGGGCTGGGCTGCGGGCTGGCGTCCGCCGCTGCGGTGGACCCGCCAGCGCCGGCTTGGGGCTGAGGCAATGCCCTTGCTGTATGCCACGGTCGAGCACCGCGGCTGGATCATGGCCATCGCCGAGTGCCTTGCCGGCGAGCGCGCAGCGCCGCCAGCGCTCGACCCTCATGAATGTGCCTTCGGCCGCTGGCTCGACGGCGTGATTGCTGATCCCTACGCACTGGGCAGTGATCGGTTGAGCGAGCTCGACCAGCTTCACCTCGAGATCCACGCGCTTGCCGTCGAGCTGTTGCGCTTGCACCGCGGCGATCGCAAGGATGAGGCGCATGCCGGCCTGGCGAGGTTGAACGACATGCGCGATCGAACCATCGCGGCCATGGAGGCTTTCATCCAGGCGATGTAGGCGACGGTGGCGACGGCCCCCGGACTCAGTCCCCGGGCTTTGGCCAGGCCGGCAGGCGGATGTCGAGCGCGACTGCGATCAGGCGCGTGCCGGTCGCAGCGGCGATGCCGGAGAGGGTGGAGATGGGCAAGGGCAGGCCGATCGCGTCGAGGACGATGAAGACGCCGCAGCCGAACAGGGCGCACATCGCGTAGGGGCGATGATCGCTGTACACCTTGGGTACCTCGTTGCACAGCACGTCGCGCGAGACGCCGCCGAAGATCGCGGTCACCACGCCCATCATCATCGCCACCAGTACCGGCATGTCGGCTGCGAGCGCGATGGTGGCCCCGGAGATCGCGAACAGGCCCAGGCCGCAGGCGTCGGCAAATTCCATCACGTGACCGCCGAGCTTGTGGCGCAAGGTCTTGAGCCAGAGCGGGGTGGTCAGCACCATCGCCAGTACCAGCCAGAGGTATTCCTGGTTCTGGATCCAGAAGAATGGCCGGCGGTCGAGCAGGATGTCGCGCACGGTACCGCCGCCAAAGGCACTGACGAAGGCGACCGAAAATACGCCGACGATGTCCATGCGCTTGCGCGTGGCCTCGATGAGGCCGGACATGGCGAAGGCGATGGTGCCGCCGACTTCGATTGCAATGAGGAAGGGGTGCAGGTTCATGGCTCGGTCGGGTGATCCAGGGTGGGGGAGCGAGCGTGCGCCGGATGCCGGGGGCAGCACCGGCGCAGGCGTGCGCATGCTAGCGCGAAGGGTGTCCGTCGGGGGCGGAGCGGGCTTCCAGCCAATGGGCGACACCCCGCGCCGCCGCCACGCCGGTGGCGAAGCAGGCGGTGAGCAGATAGCCGCCGGTGGGCGCCTCCCAGTCGAGCATCTCGCCGGCAACGAACACGCCAGGGTGCGTCTTCAGCATCAACCTGTCGTCGACAGCCTCGAAACGTACGCCCCCGGCGCTGCTGATGGCCTCGTCGAGCGGGCGCGGGGCGACCAGGCGCAGCGGCAGGGCCTTGATGGCCGCAGCCAGGCGGACAGGGTCGTCGAAAACCGCCTTGGGCAGGCATTCGCGCAGCAGGCTGGCCTTGATGCCCTTGATGCCAGCCTGGCTCTGCAGATGGCTGGCCAGCGAGCGGCTGCCGCGCGGGCGGGCGAGCTCGGCAGTGAGGCGCTCCTGACTGCGTCCCGGCGCAAGGTCGAGGGCGACGGTGACCTCGCCGAGCGCCGCGATGGTATCGCGCAGCGGCGCCGACAAGGCGTAGATCAGCCCGCCTTCGATGCCTGTGGCGGAGACCAGGCATTCGCCGGCGCGTTCATGCGTGTGGCCGCTGGCGTCGGTAAAGCGGGCGACCACCGACTTGAGTGGCTGGCCGCGGAAGCGGTCGAGGAAATGGGGGCTCCAGCCGCCGCTCGCTTGCGTGCCGGGCGTGGTGACATCGAAGCCGCAATTGGCGGGCCGCAGGGCAGCGACGTCGACACCTGCAGCACGCAGCAGGGGCACCCAGGCGCCATCTGAGCCCAGCTTCGCCCAGCTGCCGCCGCCAAGGGCGAGCACCACGGCATCGGCTGCGATGATGCGCTCGCCCGCCGGCGTCGAGAAGCGCAGGCTGTGCGCGCACGGCGGCGCGCTTGGCGCCCCGCTCGCGGCGGTGACGGGCGTGGCCCAGCCAAGCCAGCGTTGGCGCATCGCAAACTGTACGCCGGATGCGCGCAGGCGTGCGAGCCAGGCACGAAGTAGCGGGGCGGCTTTCATCTCGGTCGGGAACACCCGCCCCGAGGTGCCGACGAAGGTGTCCACGCCCAGGCCGTGGGCCCATGCGCGCAAGGCCTGGGCGTCGAAGGCCGCCAGCATGGGCGACAGCGCAGCGCCTGCCGTGCCGTAACGCGACAGGAACGGTGCGGCGGCCTCGCTATGGGTGAGGTTGAGCCCGCCGCGCCCCGCGAGCAGGAACTTGCGCCCGACCGAAGGCATGGCGTCGTACACGGTCACGGCCAGGCCGGCACCGGCAAGCGTCTCCGCAGCCATAAGCCCGGCCGGGCCGCCGCCGATCACGGCGACATGGTGGCCGCAAGGCGATGGAGAGCGGCGGGACGGGTCGGAATGATCGAGCATGACGAGGCCTGCGGTCAGGATGACGGTCAATGCCGGCTCAGGCCGCCGGGAAGCGGCGCCTGAAGCCTTCCGGCACGGCGGCCTTGGAGCGTGCCTCGTAATCGAAGAATACGATGCCGGTCTTCCCGCGCGCGACTTCGCGCCCGGTGGACGCCTCGGACATCTTCCATACCAGATCGCAACCGTGAATGTGGAAGTCCGTCGCCGCGAGCTCGATGCGCATGAGTTCGCCGTGGAAGGCTTCGGAGCGGTACTGGACCGCCGCGTCGGCGACGATGATGCCGCAGCCCTCGACGTTCATCTCTGCATAGCCCATGGACTTCAGGAAGCGCACGCGCGCCTCGGATACCACGCCGAGCAGTTGCGCGTTGTCGAGGTGGTTGCCGTAGTTGATGTGCGAGATCAACAGCGGGACCTCGGTTGCGAAGGAGAACTGTGCGGGCAGTTCGATGCGGATACGGGCCATGATGAGCCTGGAAGTGGGCAGTAGGGGAGGCCGAGCGTACCGGCCTTGGCCTCATGCGGGCAAGCAAGGTGCGCAAACGCGCCCGCTGCAGGCTGATGAGCGTCCGCATTCTTGTGGTGCATTCTTGTGCAAATGGCATGAATGACGTTTTTTTGACCCATGTCATGCACACGATTGGGGATCTTCATGCACAATTATGGGGATTGCAGGCGATGTCCTCGGGTAAAACCGAGGTCATCGCCTGCGCGCGTGTGTGTCCACTTCTTAATCAACAACGGGTTCACGATCATGAAATATCAGTCCCTCGAGGAGTTCCTGGCTTACGTCGAACAGCGCAACCCTGGCCAGCCCGAGTTTCTGCAGGCGGTCAGCGAGGTCATGGAGAGCCTGTGGCCCTTCATTTCCGCCAACAAGCGCTACGCCGAGCACTCCCTCCTCGATCGCCTGATCGAACCCGAGCGCGTGATCATGTTCCGCGTGT
Organism: Thauera sp. 27; assembly: GCF_000310125.2. NCBI lineage: Bacteria > Pseudomonadati > Pseudomonadota > Betaproteobacteria > Rhodocyclales > Zoogloeaceae > Thauera > Thauera sp. 27. The sequence continues at coordinate 50,835 of NZ_AMXB01000019.1, read as the reverse complement.
CGTGGGTGGATGATCGTGGCGACGTGCAGGTCAATCGCGGCTACCGCATCCAGCACAACTCGGCCATCGGCCCCTACAAGGGCGGTCTGCGCTTCCACCCGTCGGTGAACCTGTCGATCCTGAAGTTCCTCGCCTTCGAGCAGACCTTCAAGAACGCGCTCACCACGCTGCCGATGGGCGGCGGCAAGGGCGGCTCCGACTTCGACCCCAAGGGCCGCAGCCCGGGCGAGGTGATGCGCTTCTGCCAGGCCTTCATCAGCGAGCTGTATCGCCACGTCGGCCCCGACACCGATGTGCCGGCGGGCGACATCGGCGTGGGCGGCCGTGAGGTCGGCTTCATGGCCGGCATGATGAAGAAGCTGTCGAACAACGCCGCCTGCGTGTTTACCGGCAAGGGCCTGTCCTTCGGCGGCTCGCTGATCCGTCCGGAATCGACCGGCTACGGCACGGTGTATTTCGCCAACGCCATGCTCGAGCACGCTGGCCGTGACATCCGCGGCATGCGCGTGTCGGTGTCGGGTTCGGGCAACGTTGCCCAGTACGCCATCGAGAAGCTGATGGAACTCGGCGCCAAGCCCATCACCTGCTCCGACTCCAGCGGCACGGTGATCGACGAGGAAGGCTTCACCCCCGAGAAGCTCGCCCTCCTCATGGAGATCAAGAACCACTACTACGGCCGCGTGGCGGAGTACGCCGAGCGTGTCGGCGCCCGCTTCGAGCCGGGTGTGCGGCCGTGGCATGTGCCGGTCGATGTCGCCCTGCCGTGCGCGACCCAGAACGAGCTCGATGCCAACGACGCCGCCACCCTGGTCAAGAACGGCGTGATCGCCGTGGCCGAGGGCGCCAACATGCCGAGCACCATCGAGGCGGTGAAGATCTTCGAACACAACGGCGTGCTCTACGCGCCGGGCAAGGCCTCCAACGCCGGCGGCGTGGCCACTTCGGGCCTGGAGATGAGCCAGAACGCGATGCGCATGTCGTGGACCCGTGAAGAGGTCGACGCCCGCCTGAAGGAGATCATGCTTGGCATCCACGCCGCCTGCCTGAAGTACGGCAAGCGCGAGGACGGTACCGTGAGCTATGCCGACGGCGCCAACGTCGCCGGCTTCGTCAAGGTCGCCGAGGCCATGCTGGCCCAGGGCGTGATCTGATCCTTGCCGTGTCCGCGGGGCCCACGGGCCCCGCGGCATGACAGACAAGGCGCGCGGCGGCGGGTTTCGCTGTGGGAGCGACGCAAGTCGCGAGCCTTTTCGAGTTGACTCTGGGAGGGTTCTTGCGCACGCACCCGGTACGATGATGCCGTATGCGATCGCCCGTCCCTGCTGCGGTCTCCCGGCGTCAAGGGGGCATCGGCTAAACTGCCGGACCATCACGCAAACAGGAGCCCGCCGCCCATGATCCAGGCCAGCATCGTCCCCGTCACCCCCTTCCAGCAGAACTGCAGCATCCTGTGGTGCGAGAAGACGAAAAAGGCCGCGGTCGTTGATCCGGGGGGCGACATCGACCGCATCCTGGCGGCCGTCGCCAAGCTCGGCGTGAGCGTCGAGAAGATCCTCATCACCCATGGTCATATCGACCATGCTGGCGGCACCGCGCAGCTGGCGCGCAAGCTTGGTGTGCCGGTCGAAGGCCCGCAGGCCGAGGACCGCTTCTGGATCGAGGGCATGCCGCAGCAGAGCAAGATGTTCGGCTTCCCCGATGTCGAGACCTTCGAGCCCGAGCGCTGGCTCGAGGACGGCGACACGGTGACGGTCGGCGAGGAGTCCTTCAAGGTCATCCATGCCCCGGGGCACACGCCGGGCCATGTCGTGTTCGTGCATGAGGGCGCGCGCCTGGCGATCGTCGGCGATGTCTTGTTCGCGGGCTCGATCGGGCGCACCGACTTCCCGCGTGGCGACCACCAGACGCTGATCCGTTCGATCCGCGACAAGCTCTTCCCGCTCGGCGACGACATCACCTTCATCCCCGGCCATGGCCCGACCTCGACCTTTGGCGAGGAGCGCGACAACAACCCCTTCGTCGGCGCCTACGGCTGAGCGGCTGCCCGCTACGGGCGGGCTGATGCCGCCGGCGTTGCGGATCGCTCCCGCGCGCGATTGTTCTCGCCTGCATTCCGGCGCAATATCCCCGCGTGAAGTCCAGTCCTGCGCAAGGGCTGGAAACAAGAACATTTCAGGGAGCATTCGATGAGCACTCAAGGCGACAACAAGAAGCCCTACCAGTGGCGTTTCTTCCGGTCCGGCGGCTTCGACCAGGTCCGCATCGAGACCGCGGACGACCTGCGCCACCTCGGCGAGCTCGATCAGAAGCTGTGGTCGGTGCTCGCGTGCCCGACCTCAGGGCTGGAGTTCGACACCCGCACGCTGCAATTGCTCGATGCCGATGGCGACGGGCGCATCCGCGCGCCCGAGATCGTTGCCGCGGTGCGCTGGGTATGTGCGGTGCTCAAGGAACCCGAGGTTCTGTTTCGCGCTCCCGCTGCCTTGCCGCTGGCGGCGATCGATGGCGAGCACCCGGAGGGTGCTCGCCTGCTCGCCACCGCACGCAAGGTGCTCGCCTACGTCGATAAATCCGATGCCGAGTCGATCTCGGTCGAGGACCTCGCCGACACCACCCGGCTGTTCGCGCCCGACCATTTCAATGGTGACGGCGTGGTGCCGGCCGGACTCACCACCGATGCCGGGGTCGTGAAAGCAATCGGGCACATCATCGACTGCTTCGGCGCAGTCGATGACCGCAGCGGCACCCCTGGCGTTGATGCGGGCAAGGTCGAGACCTTCTTTGCCGCCGCACAGGCGGTGTCCGACTGGCAGGCGCTGGCCGAGGCCGACCCGGCGCGGATCCTGCCGCTGGGCGCGGGGACGGCCGCTGCTGCTGCCGTTTTCGATGCGGTCGCCGACAAGGTGGGGGACTTCTTCACGCGCTGCCGCCTGGCCGCTTTCGACGCGCGTGCGGCGGACGCGCTGAACCCCGCGGACAGCGTATACCAGGGCCTTGCCGAGCAGGTGCTGGCTGCAGGCAGCGACGGTGTGGCGGCCCTGCCGCTTGCCCGTGTCGAGCCAGGACGTGCGCTGCCGCTCGCCGCGGGCTTGAATCCGGCCTGGGAGGCGCGCATCGCGGCGCTGCGTGAGCAGGTGGTCGCGCCGATTCTGGGTGATCGCGATGCGCTGTCGCAGGCCGAATGGCAGGACCTCGCCGCCCGCTTCGCGGCCTGGCGCGATTGGCAGGCGGCGCAGCCGGCGAGTCCGGTGGTGGCGATCCCGGTTGACGAACTGCGTGCGCTGCTCGGCGGCAGCGTACAGGCCGACCTGCTCGCCCTGATCGAGCAGGACCTGAGGGCCGAGACCGCCGCTGCTCAGGTCGATGCGCTCGAGCGCCTTGTCCGCTACCAGCGCGACCTGGTCACGCTGCTGCGCAACTTCGTCACTCTCAGCGACTTCTATGGTGCGCAAGCCAAGGCCATCTTCCAGGCCGGCACGCTTTACCTCGACCAGCGCAGCTGCGACCTGTGCCTGCGCGTGGCCGACATGGGGCGGCACAGTACGCTGGCGCCGCTGTCGGGCACCTACCTGGTGTATTGCAACTGCGCCCGCCAGGGCGAGGCGCCGATGACCATCGTGGCGGCGATGACCGGCGGCGATGCCGACGAGATGATGGTGCCTGGCCGTAACGGCGTGTTCTACGACCGCCAGGGGCGCGACTGGAACGCCAGCGTGGTCCAGGTGGTCGAGGCACCGATCAGCGTGCGCCAGGCCTTCTGGTCGCCTTACAAGCGTGTTGCACGCATGATCGGCGAACAGATCCAGAAGTTCGCCGCCTCGCGCGACAAGGCGGTCGAGGAGCGCGCTGCAGCCGGCGTCGCCGATGCCGGCGCGAAGGTCGAGGCGCCAGCGGCCGCCCCGGCTGCACCGGCCCAGGCCTTCGACATCGCCAAGTTCGCCGGTATCTTCGCCGCCATCGGCCTCGCCCTCGGTGCGCTGGGGACCGCGCTGGCCGCCGTGGTGTCGGGCTTTCTGTCGCTGCCGGCGTGGCAGATGCCTCTGGTCGTGGTCGGCATCGTATTGCTGATCTCCGGGCCGTCGATGCTGATGGCCTGGCTGAAGCTGCGCCAGCGCAACCTCGGACCGCTGCTCGACGCCAACGGTTGGGCGGTCAACACGCGTGCGCGCATCAACATCCCCTTCGGTGCCGCGCTGACCGGGGTCGCTGCGCTGCCGCCTGGGGCCGCGCGCTCGCTGTCCGACCCCTACGCCGAGAAACAGCGCCCCTGGGGAACCTGGATGTTCCTGTTGCTGGTCATCGCGGTCGCCATCTTGCTGTGGCGCCAAGGTGTGTACGACCAGTTCCTGGGCTGAGCCAGCTGGCCGAGCTCGAGGCTCACCCCGCAGGAGCTGCGCCAGCCGCGAGGGTTTGAAGGCGACGGGGCGTGTCGCAAGCCCCGAAAAGCTCGCGGCTGGCGCCGCTCCTACAGCAAAGCCACCCGCCGCGAGCCTTTCGGGGTCCGGGTGCTTGTGTGCGACGGGGCGTCGCGAGTCGTTGATCGGCTATGCTTCGCCCCCATCATGCTCGCCTTCATCCAGGTCCTCACCAGCGGCATCGCGATCGGCTGTGTATACGGCCTGGTCGCGTTGTCCTTCGTCCTGATCTACAAGGCCACCGAAACGGTGAGCTTCATGCAGGGCGATCTGCTCATGGTCGGGGCCTTTGCCGCACTTGGCCTGCATCTGGGGGCCGGATGGCCGCTGTGGCTGGCCGCGGCGCTGGCGGTGGCGTTCGTCGGCGTGCTCGGTGCCGGGCTCGAGCGTGCCGTGTTGCGTCGTGCGATTGGTCAGCCGCACCTGGTGGCGGTGCTGCTGACTTTTGGCCTGGGTATGATGATGCGCGGCAGCGTGGCCTCGCTGCCGGCGGCGGCGCAGGAGGTACACCGCCTGCCTTTCGCCGCCGATACCTACGCCATCGGCCCCCTGGTGCTCGCTGCAAGCCATGTATGGGTGGTGGCCGCCACCGTGGTGCTTGCGGCGGCGCTCGCTGCCTTCTTCCGCTATACCCGTGCCGGCCTTGCGCTGCGCGCCTGCTCCGAGGATGCGCGTGTCGCCGCTCTCATGGGGGTGCCGGTCGCACGCATGCACACGCTGGCGTGGTCGCTGGGTGCCGCGCTGGCGGCGGTGGCCGGGCTGCTGCTTGCGCCGGTCACCTTCATCCACCTCAACATGGGCCTGATTGCCTTGAAGGCGTTCCCCGCGGCGGTGCTGGGCGGGCTCACCAGCCTGCCCGGGGCCTTGCTTGCGGGCATCTTCCTTGGCGTCGCCGAGGCCGTGGCCGGCCTTCTGCTGCCCGAAGGGGCGAAGGATGTTGTCCCCTACGCGTTGCTGATGAGCGCGCTGCTGCTGTTTCCCAATGGCCTGGGGGCAGGGCTGCGCCGCGGGGGCGGCCGGTGAGCGGCCTGCGCACGGCCTGGCGCCATCTGTGGCCGTGGGCGCTGATCCTCGCCCTGGCAGTGCCTGCCATGGGGGCGGACTACGCCCTGGGCAAAGCGACCCTCGTCATCACCTATGCGATCGCCGGGCTGGGCGTGGTCATCGTCGTTGGTCAGGCGGGGCAGATCGCACTCGGGCAGGCGGCCTTGGTTGCGCTTGGCGCCTATGTTCAGGCAGTGCTGGTCGGGCGTGGCCTGGCGCCGCTGCTGGCCATGCCTCTTGCCATTGCCGCCGGTGCGCTCGGTGGTGCGCTCGCCAGCTTGCCCGCGCGCCGGCTCGGGGGACTGTACTTCGGCATGAGCACGCTGGCCTTCGCCCTCATCGTGGAGGAGGTGCTGGCGCGCTGGGATTCGGTGACACAGGGCGCGGCCGGCATGGCGGTTGCGGGCTTCTCGGTGTTCGGCTGGCGCGCAGACGCCACCCTGGCGCAGGCGCTGGTGAGCCTGGGGGCGCTGGCCGCTGCGCTGCTGCTGTGCGCGCGCCTGGTGGATTCGCGCCATGGCCGTGCCTGGCGCGCGGTACGCGACGACGAGGTGGCCGCTGCAGCCTGCGGCGTGTCGCCGGCCGCGGCCAAGATGCAGGCCTTCGTCGTTGGCGGGGCACTGTCGGGCCTGGCGGGCGCCCTCTATGCGCACTGGATCGGTTTCATCAGCCCGGAGCAGTTCGGCCTGGTGTTCTCATTCGAACTCCTGATGCTGGCCTTCATCGGCGGCGCCCGCCGTCTTGGAGGGGCACTCTGGGGGGCCTTGGTCATCGTCGCCATCCCGCAGCTGATCGCCGTGCTGCGCGACCACCTGCCCGGAGACTGGGCGCGGGCCGCCGGCCTGGAGCTGGTGCTGTTCGGGGCGGTGATCGTGGCCGTGGTCCTGCTGCGTCCGTCCGGCATTGCGGGCGCCAGGCCGTAAACTCGAGTAGATGCCGCAATTGACGCCCGTTCTGCATCGCCAGAGAATCGGCGCAGTCGAACATGGCCTGTTCTCCGCCCGCAGTGTTGGCGTGGCGACACGGCCTGGCCACCCACCGGAGACCCGCATCTTGAAGACCCTGCGTTCCTTCGCGCTCGCCGCACTGTCCTGCCTTGCCCTCAGCGCGCCGGTATCGGCAGCGCCCGGTGTGAATGCCAAGGAGATCGTCGTCGGCACTGTTTCGGACCTCTCCGGTCCGATCGCGATGCTCGGCGTGCCCGTGCGCGACGGCATGCTGATGCGCTTCGACGAGGTCAATGCCGGCGGTGGCGTCCATGGCCGCCGGATCCGCCTGGTCGTGGAGGATGCGGGCTACGATCCCAAACGCGCCGTGCTTGCCGCGCGCAAGCTGGTGCAGCGCGACCAGGCCTTTGCCTTCATCGCCAACATGGGCACGCCGGTAGTGATGGCGACCATGCCGATCATCGTCGATGCCGGCCGCCTGCACCTGTTCCCGTTCTCGCCCCACCGCGCCACCTACGAACCGCTGCACCCGCTCAAGTTCCAGAACTTCGCGCCCTACTTCGACTACATGGAGGCGGCCACCCGCCACATGGTCGAGCAGCGCGGCTATGCGCGCACCTGCCTTCTCTATCAGGACGACGACTACGGCCTGGAAGTGATGAAGGGGGTCGAGGCCGCGCTCGCCCGGCTCGACCGCGAACTGGTCGAGCGCACCAGCTACAAGCGCGGCGCCACCGATCTGTCGAGCCAGATTGCACGCTTGCGTGCCGCACGCTGTGATCTCGTCGTTCTCGCCACCGTGGTGCGCGAGACGGTGGCGGCAATGGCCGAAGCGCGCAAGATCGGTTGGGAGGTGGACATGCTGGTGACGGCCTCGGGCTACTCGGCGCAGACTCACGAACTGGGCGGTGCGGCGGTCGAGGGCCTGTATGGCGTGTCGGTGCTGCCCCATCCCTATGTCGAAGGCGCCAACAGCCAGCTCGCCGCCTGGGTCGAGCGCTACCGCGCGCGCTTCAAGGCCGAACCCAATGTATGGAGCGTGATGGGCTACACCCTGGCCGACCTCTTCGTGCGCACCGCCGAGGCCACCGGCCCCGAGCTGACGCAGGAGGCCTTTGCGCGCACCCTCGAGCGCATGCAGTTTTCCCGCGACTATTTCGGCAGCCCGAGTTACCGCTTCACGCCCGAGGACCATCTCGGCAATCGTCACGGCCGCCTGGCGCAGATCCGCGACGGGCGCTGGGTGCTGATCAGCGATTACCTGGAGTAAGTGGTGCCCGCGGTGAGGGTTGAAGGCGACGTGGCCTGGTCGATATCCAGGAAGCTCGCGGCTTGCGCCGCTCCTACGGAAGTTCGCACGCGCCACGCTGACGTGCGAATGGGGTACGCTTGGGGGCGTCCGCTCACTCCCGCCAGTATCGATGAATACGCCCCGCACGATCACCGTCGCCTTTACCGGCGCTTCCGGCATGCCCTATGGCCTGCGCCTGGTCGAGTGCCTGCTGCAGGCCGGCTGCCGTGTGTGGCTGCTGTATTCGCAGGTGGCGCAGATCGTCGCCCGCCAGGAGATGGGTTGGAGCCTGCCGGCGCGCGCGGCCGAGGTCGAGGCCGAATTGTGCGCCCGGTTTGGTGCCGAGTCCGGCGCCTTGCGGGTGTTTGGCCGCGAAGAATGGTTCGCGCCGCCAGCGTCCGGGTCCAATCCGCCCGATGCCATGGTCGTGTGCCCGTGCACGATGGCCACGCTGGCCGCGGTCGCGGGGGGGCTCAGCCAGAACCTGATCGAGCGTGCTGCCGACGTCGTCATCAAGGAAGGCCGCAAGCTGGTGCTGGTGCCGCGTGAAACGCCGTACTCGGCGATTCATCTCGAAAACATGCTCAAGCTCGCCCGCATCGGCGTCTGCATCCTGCCTCCCAACCCCGGCTTCTACCATCATCCGCAGACTGTTCAGGACCTGGTTGATTTCGTCGTTGCGCGCATCCTCGATCAGCTCGGCGTGCCGCATGCATTGATGGCGCGCTGGGGAGAGGATCGCCTGCAGCACCATGATGGCGGGGCTGACCAGGGCTGAATCACGACCCGGGTTGCCATCAGGGCCGGCCCGCAAGGAGGCGCAACATGAACGAGCCCGTCCGGCTGCCGCTGTTCCCGCTCAAGACCGTACTCTTGCCTGGCGGCGTGCTGCCCTTGCGCGTGTTCGAGCCGCGTTACATGGACATGGTCACGCGCTGCATGCGTGAAAGCACCAGCTTTGGCGTCTGCCTCATCGCAGCCGGTGAGGAGGTGGGCGAGGCGGCGGTGCCGCATCCGGTGGGAACGGAGGCGCGCATCGAGCAGTGGGACATGGCGCAGGCCGGGGTGCTCAACCTGCTTGCGCGCGGTGGTGCGCGCTTTCGCATCGAGGATCACGAGGTGGAGCGCGACGGCCTGCTTGTGGCCAGTGTGCGCTGGCTCGAGGAGCCTCCCGCGCAGCCGGTGCCCGATGCCCAGGCCGACATGCTGCCCTTGCTGCGTACGGTCGTCGCCGAACTGGGCGAGCGCCTGCCGCCGCCTCACCATTTCGAAGATGCAGGCTGGGTGGGCGCGCGCTACACCGAGTTGCTGCCCATCCCGCTGCTGGCCAAGCAGAAGCTGCTCGAACTCGACGACCCGCTCAGTCGCCTGGAAATCCTGCAGCAGTTCCTGCGTGAGCACGGATTGCTGCCAAACCTTGCCTGAACGGGAGCAGGTGCCGCTGATGCGGCGCTGCGATCAGTTCGCGAACAGATCTGGCGCCGTCAGTGCGTCGAGGATGCGCCGTACCGGCGTCGGCAATGCTGCAGCATCGAGCTCGCCAAGCGCCTGCCAGCTCATCGTGCCGGCCTCGCCGGCCATGGTGGGGGGCGCTGCGGGCTCGGCGTGCAGCACCACGGGCTGGAGCTCGAGCACGAAATGGGTGAAGGCGTGGCTGAGCGGCGCCAGCCCGTCACCCGGGGTGCAGCGCAGGCCAAAGCGCTCATACGCCCAGGCGAGGACGTCCGTGCTGTGCTCGGGAATTTCCGGCAAGGCCAGCAACCCACCCCAGATCCCCGCCGGCGGACGGCGTTCGAGCAGGACACAAGCGTCGCGCACCACGACCGCGTAGCGTGCGCTGCGCCGTGGTACGGTCTTGCGCGGGCGTGGAGTCGGTAGTTCGGCGATGCGACCATCGCGATAAGCGACGCAGTCGTCCTGGAACGGGCAGCGCACACAGGCCGGTCGTGCGCGCGTGCACAGGGTCGCGCCCAGGTCCATCTGGGCCTGGATGTAGCGGCCGATGTCGCGCTCGGGCAGCAGTGATTCCGCGAGCGTCCACAGCCGGTTTTCGACCGCCTTCTCCCCGGGGAAGCCGTCTACGCCGAAGATACGGCTCAGCACGCGCTTGACGTTGCCGTCGAGGATCGCACCGCGTTCGCCGAAGGCGAAAGCCGCGATCGCCGCCGCAGTGGAGCGGCCGACCCCGGGCAGGGTGGAGATCTCGGCTGCGGTGGTGGGGAAGCGCCCGCCGTGATCGCTCATGATGCGCTGCGCCGCACGATGCAGGTTGCGCGCCCGTGCGTAGTAGCCGAGCCCGCTCCACAGCGTCATCACGTCCTCGACCGGGGCGGCGGCCAGCGCCGCGACGTCGGGGAAGCGGACCAGGAAGCGCTGGTAGTAGGGGATCACCGTTTCAACCTGGGTCTGTTGCAGCATGATCTCGGACAGCCAGATCCGGTAGGGGTCGGTGCCGCCCTGCCAGGGCAGGTCATGGCGGCCGTGCTCGCGCTGCCAGGCAGTGAGGCGGGTGGCAAATTCACTCATGTAGCGGTTTTTCCGTGTGTTTTTCTCGCATCGGGGCAGTTGCGGTGTCGACGTTGTCGGCCGGCGCAGCGATAATCCGCGCTTCTTTCGCAATGCAGCAGAGCGCGGGCCGACCGTGCCAACCTTCTCCCATGACCCAACAGCAATTTTCCGGCGTCGACTTCCCGCGCCGCTTCCGCAACGCGCTCGGCATGTTCGCCACCGGCATTACCGTGGTGACGACGCGTACCCCGGCGGGTGAGCCGATCGGACTGACCGTCAATTCCTTCAATTCGGTGTCGCTCGACCCGCCGCTGATCGTGTGGAGCCTGTCGAACGACCTGCCAAGTCGTGGGCTTTTCGAGGCTTGCGAATACTACGCGATCAACGTTCTTGCCGAGGACCAGGTCGAACTCTCGCAGCGTTTCGCCAGCCGCCTTGACGACAAGTTCGCCGGCCTCGACTTCGAGACCGGCGTTGGCGGCGTCCCCTTGCTCAAGGGGTGCTGCGCGCGCTTCGAATGCCGCAACACTCAGCGTTACGAGGGCGGCGACCATCTCGTCTTCATCAGCGAGGTGCTCAGCTTCGACCGCGAGGAGCGCAAGCCGCTGGTGTACTTCGGCGGTGCCTACCGTCGCCTCGCGGACTGAAGCGCGCGGACGCGCTTCAGCGCGCCGGGCTGCCCTTGCGTGGGCGGCGCTCGTCAACGAGTTCGACGCGGTGAGGTAGCGAGGGGTCGAAGGCGAGCGCGAGCAGGGACAGGCGCAGCAGGGCTGCGTCGTGATCCTCGTTGCCGGTGCTCGGGCAGGTCGCCTCGCGGCAGAATGCGCCATCCGGGTGGAAGTTCCACGCGCCGGCAGGAACGATCGCGCACTCGGCAATCCGATCTTCCTCGAGTCTTACCCAGCACAGCAGCACGCCACGCGCGGTGTCCACCCGCGCCATGCCGACACCCGGGGCGACCTGAGTGGCATCCGCCAGCGGTGCGACCTCTTCATCGAGTGGGTAGCGCATGCGGCTCGCGCAGTCGCCGACGTCGATCGCCTTGGCGAACAGGCGGGCCGATACGCGATGGCCGCGTTCCAGCAAGACGCGCACCAGCGCGGATGCGGCGTGGCGCGCGAGCGGGCCGGTCTCCGCAGGCTCGCCGGCGTACTCCGGCTGGCGCACGAAGCTGGCATCGGGCCACGCGCCGACCGTCCCCACCCATGCCGCCGCGCTCAGCGTACCCAGCATGGACACGGGCTTGGGAACTGGTGCGCCCGATGGGCCGAGGGCAATCAGTTCGCTGAGCACCGCGCCCAGGCTGCCGCCGGCCTGCAGGCGCTCGAGGAATTCGCCGATGCCATGCGGCATGCGGATCTGGTTGAAGAAGCCGGCCAGCATTTCGCGTGCGACAAGGTCGAGCAGTTCGCCGCCCAGTGCGAACGCCGCCGGGCCGTCGGTATGCGGGTCGAGCGTCAGGCGGCGATGGAACTCCGCGAAGCGGCTGTGGCGCGGCTCGAAATCGAGCAAGGGGGGCCATTCGATCAGCAGCCGGCGCAGGTGGGCGTCGGCCGCCTCCGCGGCCAGCGTGCGCTCGATGGCGAGGCGGCTGTCCACGTCGGGCTCGGGCCTGCCTTGGGCGGCCGCACAAGCCATGCTGAGGGCGCAGGCATGGGCTCGGGGGCTGTGGCTGGCTTCGTCGAGCAGGCGCTGTGCGGCGTGCTCGGGCGTGAGCCCCAGGACAGTGGCTCCCATCCACGCGCACGGGGGCAGCGACACCGCAACCCGGGTAATCTGCCCCTTCGCATTGCGCAACGCGCGGATGTGGATGACGTCGCTGTCGCCAGCGTCCTGCTGTTCCATGCTTGGTGTCTTTCTGTTGTGACTTCAGTTGCAAGCATAGCGCGACTGGCCCCGGGACGGCAGCTGTATTGTGCACTGCGGCATGCGTGATCGGCTCAGGCGCGGAGATGCGGCCGCAGGAACCTGCATCCATCCTGCACGCTCCGGATGCGCCAGAATCCGCGGCGGTGCTAGAATCCGCGGCGTAGATCGCGATATCCCACATCACACTCACACCAATCGAGGAAAAGCATGAACAAAGGTGAATTCGTCGAGGCCCTGGCCGACCGTCTGGATGTTTCCCGCGCGCAAGCCGACCGTGCACTGTCCGCCGTGCTCGACATCATCGCCGAGCAGCTGGGCAAGGGCGAGAAGGTTGCCTTCACCGGTTTCGGTTCCTTCGAGGTTTCCGAGCGTGCCGCCCGTACCGGCCGCAACCCGCAGACCGGCGCCACCATCGAGATCGCCGCGTCGAGCGTGCCCAAGTTCACTGCCGGCGCCACCCTCAAGGCCGCGGTCAACAAGTAAGCAGCAGCCGTATTCCGGGGCGCAAGCCCCCGCAGGCTGGGCAGGCGCGACAGTGCCTCCCCAGCCTTTTTCTTTTGTTTCAAAGATTTCTAGAGACAGTCGAGCGATTGGCGGTTATACTCCGCGTCGTTGTGCAATGCAGCAGCAGGGCCACCGCCGCAATTCGCGACGGACAGGGGATCAGGTAATCTCCACTCCATGGCCCGAGGGACTGTAACCACAGCCCCATCGCCCCCGACCTCCCGCCGATTTCATTCGTTCTTCCGATCGTCTGGCTCGTGACAACCGGTTGGTGCCGATGCGCGGTCTTTCCGACATTTTCGGTTTGACCGGCCACGCCCATCGCGTTCGCCATACCAGCGACTCCGCATCCTGCCTCGGCATAGCCCGGCAGGCTGTGGCGCGATGTCCTCGCGGTCCACTCAATGGGCCCGGACCCGCCGTCCTTCTTGCCTTCAAGAGGCCGGCACGCAATGAACAGGAAGTATCAGATGACGTTCCAGACCCTCGGCCTTGCCGCAGAACTCCTCAAGGCCGTCGAGCAGACCGGCTACACCACCCCTACGCCGGTGCAGATGCAGGCCATTCCCGCAGCCATCGCCGGCCACGATCTGCTGGTGTCCAGCCACACCGGTAGCGGCAAGACCGCGGCCTTCACGCTGCCCGCGCTGCACAAGATCATCGATCGCCGCCCGGCTCCGGGCAGCGGTCCGCGCGTGCTCGTGCTCACCCCCACCCGCGAGCTTGCGCTGCAGGTGGAGAAGGCCGTGCAGACCTACGGCAAGGCGCTGCGCTGGCTCAACACCGCCTGCCTGGTCGGCGGCGCGCCGATGTTCGCCCAGCTCAAGCAACTGCAGCGTCAGTGCGACGTGGTCGTCGCCACCCCCGGCCGTCTGCTCGACCACCTCAACCGGCGCAAGGTCAAGCTGTCGGACGTCGAGGTGCTGATTCTCGATGAGGCCGACCGCATGCTGGACATGGGCTTCGCCGAGGACATCGACGCCATCGTCGCCGCGACGTCTTCCAAGCGCCAGACCCTGCTGTTCTCGGCTACGCTCGACGGCGTGGTCGGCAGCATGGCCGAACGCATGACGCGCAATCCGCAGCGCATCGAGATCGAGGTCGCACAGCAGGACCGTGGCCAGATCGAGCAGCGCCTGATGTTCGCCGATGACCTTGGTCACAAGAACCGCCTGCTCGAGGCACTGCTCGGTGCAGAGGGCCTCAACCAGGCCGTGGTCTTCACCGCGACCAAGAGGAGCGCCGACGAGCTGTCGCTGTCGTTGCAGGAAAAAGGCATTGCCGCTGCTGCGTTGCATGGCGACATGCACCAGACCCAGCGCAACCGCACCCTCGACCGCCTGCGCCAGGGCCGCATCGGCGTGCTGGTGGCGACCGACGTCGCCGCGCGCGGCATCGACGTTGCCGGCATCAGCCACGTCATCAACTTCGACCCGCCGCGCCAGGCCGAAGACTACGTGCACCGCATCGGCCGCACCGGCCGTGCGGGGCGCGATGGCGTGGCGATCACGCTCTCCGGGCCGCGCGAAACCGGCCTCATCCGTGCCATCGAGCGCTTCACGGGCGACCGCCTTGCGGTGCACACCATTCCCGGCATGGAGCCGTCGCCGCGCAAGCCTGCTGGCCCGCGTCCGGCTGGCAACGGTGGTCGCCGCTTCGGCAGCGGCGGTGGCTTCGGCCGTCCGGGTGGTGACGCACGCCGCAGCGGTGGCGGCTTTAGCCGCGACGGCCACCCCTCGCGCAGCGAGCGCAGCCACGGCGACCGCCGCTCGCGCGGCTGAGCGTAAGGACGCTCAGTCGGGAATCGCCGAACTGTCCGCCACCACAACGGCGAACAGGTCGGCGAGCGCGGCGAGCGCAGCGGACTGCAGGCTTGCCGCCTCGACCACGCTGCCGTCGGCTGCGGGTAGCGCCCGGGTTGCAGTGGCTGCGGCGGGTACGGTCACTGCATAGCCGAGGTTGAAGGCACCGCGCGCGGTGGAGTTGATGCACATGTGCGTCATGAAGCCCGTGATCACCAGGTTGTTGACGCCAGCGGCTTTCAGGCGCGCATCGAGGTCGGTGCCGACGAAGGCGTTCGGGTAGTTCTTGACCACCACCGCCTCGCCGGCAGCCGGCGCGACCTTATCGGCGATTGCGCCGCACTCGGCGCTCGGGTCGTAGGGCGAGCCCGGACCGGCGTCGTGCTGGATGTGCACGACCGGGATCTTCAGCGCACGCGCACGCGCCAGCAGCCGCGCGCACTCGTCCAGCGCCGGCTCTACCCCCTGGAGTTGCATCACGCCGTCGCGGTAGGTGTTCTGGGCATCGACGATGACCAGTGCCGACTCCGACAGACGGGCCGGTGTTGCCGGCAGCCCCGAAAGCGCGCGCAGGGTGGTGGAAGCGGTACTCATCGACAGTCTCCTTGTGTGGTCGAGGAACAATCCAATCAGGCTACCCGCGGCTTGACGTCTGCGTAAATGTACATTCCTGCCTTACACTGCGGCATTTTTGCAGGGGCTGTCGGGCATGAACTGGGACGATCTGCGCTTTCTCGTCACCCTCGGCAGGGAGGGTACGCTGGCCGCCACGGCGCGCCAGCTCGGCGTGGATCAGACCACCGTTGCCCGCCGCCTGCGTGCGCTCGAGCAGAGCCTGGGGACGCCGCTGTTCGAGCGTGACGAAGGCCTGTGGCGGCCTACCGCAGTCGGTAACCGGGTGCTCGAGAGAGCGGGCCGGATCGAGGAGGATGTGGCGGGAATCGGCCGCCTGGCCGAGGCCGGTGCGGGCAAGGTCGGCGGCGTGCTTCGCGTCACCGCAGTGAGTGCGCTGATCGCCGACTGGCTGGTGCCGCGGCTGGCGGATTTCTATGCCCGCCACGGCGAGGTCCGGGTCGATCTGGTGGCCAGCAACGACAACCTCAACGTTGCGCGGCGCGAGGCCGACATTGCCATCCGCCTGGCTCGTCCGGCGAGCGGCGACTTTCTCATGCGCAAGCTGGCGGACATGGGCTTCGCGCTCTACGGCGCAGCGCGCGGCGATCTGGCAGTCAGTGCCGGCGATTGGGTGGCCTACGGCGAGGATCTCGATCACACGCCTGAGATGCGGCGCCTGCAGGCCATGCTCGGCAGCGGGCGCATCCGGCTGCGTACCAATGACGTGCGCGCCTTGCTGCAGGCCGTCGCTGACGGTATCGGCCATGGTCTGCTGCCGTGCTTCGTGGCCGACCGCCACCCCGGCCTGGTGCGCCTGTCCGGTCCGGCGCCGATCCTGAGCCGGGAGCTGTGGATGCTGATTCATCCCGATGCGCGTCCGCTGGCGCGTGTCGCCGTGATGGCCGACTGGCTGGTGGAGCGCTTCGCCGCCGATGCGGATGGTCTGCAGGGACGGTTGGGCGCCGGTCGGCCCAATGCATGATGACGCCGATTGCGGTGGCGGCCGACGGTATCAGCAGATCCGCGGCAGTGGTTCGCCCGCCAGCCAGTCCAGCATGCGCCGTCCGCCCAGGCAGGTGCGCAGCTGCACGAAACCTTGTGGATCGATGCACACCTCGCCGATGCAGGCTGCCTCACCACCGAGGGGATGGGCGCGCATCGCCGCCAGCAGCGAGGCAGTGGCGTGGGGTGCGCAGATCAGCACCAGCTTGCCCTCGTTGGCAAGATTGAGCGGGTCGAGCCCGAGCAGCTCGCAGGCGGACTGCACCGCCGGCGACACGGGGATGCTCGCCTCGTCGACCAGCATGCCGACACCCGACTGCGCGGCAATCTCGTTGAGCGTGCTCGCCAGCCCGCCGCGGGTGGGGTCGCGCAGCACGTGGATGGCGCTTGCGTCGGTCGCAGCGTAAAGCGTTTCGACCAAGTCATGCAGTGCGGCGCTGTCCGAGCGGATTTCGGACTCGAAGGCCAGCGCTTCGCGCTGCGCCATGATTGCCATGCCATGATCGCCAAGGGTGCCTGAGACCAGGATTGCATCGCCGGGCTGCGCCCGCGCGCCGCCCGGATCGCGCCCTGCGGGCAGTGCTCCGACCCCGGTGGTGGTGATGAAGATGCCGTCGCCCTTGCCGCGCTCGACCACCTTGGTATCGCCGGTTACCACCGCCACGCCTGCGGCTCGCGCCGCCGTCGCCATCGAGTCGACAATGCGTGCGAGCTCGGCGAGCGCGAAGCCCTCTTCTAGGATGAAGCTCGCCGCCAGGTAGAGCGGCCGCGCACCCATCACCGCGAGGTCGTTGATCGTGCCGTGTACCGACAGGCTGCCGATGTCGCCGCCGGGGAAGAACAGCGGGCTGACCACATGGGCGTCGGTCGCCAGTACCAGGCGCTCGCCCGCGGTGAGGGCCGGCAGTACTGCAGCGTCGTCACCGCGTGCAAGGTAGTCGTTGGCGAAGGCGCGTGCGAAGAGTTCGGCTATGAGCTGGGCCATGGCCTGGCCGCCCGCGCCGAAGGCGAGGTCGACGCGGCCGTGCTTGAGGTCGATGGGCCGGCGATAGGCCGGATCGGGTGTGCTCATGGCTGTGTTCCAGTCGTGGCGGCTCGCTCCCGGTCGCGGAAGCGGCCATAGCTGAAGTGCGCGGCGCAGGCGCCCTCGGCAGAGACCATGCAGGCGCCGAGCGGGGTTTGCGGCGTGCAGACGGTGGCGAACAGGGCGCAGTCGCTCGGGCGCTTAGCGCCACGCAGGATAGCTGCGCACTCACAGGCCTTGTGGTCGGGTACCGGGTGGTCCTCGAGGGCGAACTTGAGCTCCGCGTCCCAGCGCGCGAAGGCGGGGCGGATGCGCAGTGCCGAATGCGGCAGGCTGCCGAGTCCGCGCCAGGCGAAGGCTTCGCGGCTTTCGAACACACCCTCGACCAGCGCTTGCGCCTTGCGGTTGCCCGTAAGGCTGACCGCGCGGGTGAATTCGTTCTCGACCGCCACGCGCCCTTCATTGACCTGGCGTATCAGCATCAGGATGGCCTGCATGACGTCGAGTGGCTCGAAGCCGGCGATCACGACCGGCGTGTGATGGTGCTCTGCGACAAAGTCGTAGGGCGCACTGCCGATCACGGTGGATACATGCGCGGGACCGAGGATGCCGTCCAGGTGCGGAGCGTCGTCCCGGCCTGTCGCGGCCGCGCCCAGCAGGGCGTCTATTGCTGGCGGCGTCAGCACGTGGTTGCAGATGACGCTGAAGTTGTCGACCCCAAGGGCGCGGGCCTGTTCGATCACCACTGCGGTCGGGGGCGTGGTGGTCTCGAAGCCGATGGCGAAGAACACCACTTCGCGCCGCGGTTCGCGCTGCGCCAGGGCGAGTGCATCCGCGGCCGAGTACACCATGCGCACGTCCGCGCCCCGTGCCCGGGCCTTGTGCAGCGACAGTCCAGCCGAGGCCGGCACGCGCAGGCAGTCGCCGTAACTGCACAGGATCACGTCGGGGCGTGCCAGCGCCAGTCCGATCGCCATGTCGATACGGCCGATCGGCAGCACGCACACGGGGCAGCCAGGACCGTGGATCATGTGCACATTGGCCGGCAGCAGGTCGGTGATGCCATAGCGCGAGATTGCATGGGTGTGGCCGCCGCAGAATTCCATGAAAGCGTAGTTGCGCCCGGGGCGGGCGGCGTGCGCGATCGCACGCGCCAGTCCGGCCGCCAGCTGCGGGTCGCGAAACTCGTCGACGTATCTCATGCCGGCAGTGCTCATGGCTGACCGCCCTGCGGCGTGCGGTGCGTGCTCCTTGCGGTCTCCGGTTCCTTGTCTGCCTCGGGTAGCTGTCCGGCAGCGGCGAGCAGCGCGAGTGTTTGCGCGGCTTCCTCCGGGTCGAGGCGGTTGAGCGCGTAGCCGACGTGCACGATCACGTAGTCGCCGACCGCCACGTCATCCACCAGTGCCAGCGAGATTTCCTTGCGGATGCCGCCGAGTTCGACGCGGCAGTTGCCGCCGGCGACCAGTTCGACGACCCGCGCGGGGATGGCGAGGCACATGTTCAGGTTTCCTTGTGGGTGAGTCGATGCCGGGCCACCCAGGCTTGACCGAGCGCGATGCCGGCATCGCCGGGCGACAGTCGGCGCGCACCGAGCACCGTGGGTCCGCGTGTGCTCAGAGCGGTGTCGAGCATGGCCGACAGCAAGCGATTGTGCATGCAACCGCCGCCCAGCACGACGGTGTCGCAGTGCTCCAGTGCGAGCGCGTGCTCGATCCAGTCGGTCAGCGCCGCGGCCAGGGTGACGTGGAAGCGAGCGGCGCCGCGCGCGGCATCGGCCTCGTCGGCCAGCTGCAGCAGCAGCGGGTGGAGGTCCAGCTCCAGGTCCGGTGAGATGCGCCAGCCGTCAGCCAGTGCGGACAGCTCACCGTACGCGCGGGCAAGGCTCTCGAGCGCGACTGCGGCCTCTGCATCGGAGTGCATGACTTCGCACACGCCCAGCAGCCCGGCGGCGGCGTCGAAATGGCGGCCAAGGCTAGTGGTGGGCGGACTCAGCGTCGGGCGTGACAGCACTTGGGCCAGCAACGCCGCTGCCGGCTGGTGCGAGAAGCGGTGGGCGATCTCGCTGCCACGGCCGCAGGCATAGAGCAGCGCCGAGGCCATGCGCCAGGGTTCGCGTGCGGCACGGTCGCCGCCGGGCAGGCGCAGTGGACGCAGGTGGCCGATGCGCTCGCAACGTGCTCCGCGCACACGCAGCAGTTCGCCGCCCCAGGCCTGGCCGTCGCTGCCCAGGCCGACGCCGTCGACAGCCAGGCCCAGTACGGGGCGCGTGTCGAAGCGGCCATGCTCGGCGAGCACGGCGCCGATGTGGGCGTGGTGGTGCTGCACGGCGAGCGCCGGCACGCCCAGGCGGTGGGCGGTGGCGAGCGCGACGCGGGTGGAGTGGAAGTCGGGGTGCAGATCGTGGGCCACGACGAGCGGCGGCACGGGCGTGGCGGCGAGCAGGGCGGCGACCGCGGGCTCGACGCGGCGGCAGGCATCGGGCGTGTCCAGATCGCCGAGGTTGGGGCTGAACAACGCGCGCTCGCGCTCGAGCAGGCAGGGCGTGTTGTTGAACCAGGCACCCAATGCCAGGATCGGGCCTGCGAGCGCGGCGCCGTCGCCAGCGCAGCGCAGCGATTGCAGCGTGGCGTCGCCCGTGTGCGCGAGCGCCGTCCGGCCCTGCCGATGCGCCTCGTCTGGTCGCTGCGCGCGCCGGGGCGGCCTCATGCCGAGGCCCGCTCACGCTCGATCCACGCCAGCCAGGCGTCGATGCCGTCGCCCCGGGTGGCGGAAGTCAGGATCACCTCGAGTCGCGGATTGACACGACGGGCGTATTCGATCACGCGCTCGACGTCGAAGCTCAGGTAGGGCAGCAGGTCGGCCTTGTTGAGCAGCATGAGGTCGGCCGCGGCGAACATGTCCGGGTACTTGAGCGGCTTGTCCTCGCCTTCGGTCACCGACAGGATCACCACCTTGTGCGCCTCGCCGAGGTCGAAGGCTGCCGGGCAAACGAGGTTGCCGACGTTCTCGATCAGCAGCAGCCCGCGCTCGGCGAGCGGCAGGCGGGGCAGGGCGCGTGCCACCATGTCGGCGTCGAGGTGGCAGCCCTTGCCGGTGTTGATCTGCAGTGCGGGTACGCCGGTGGCACGGATGCGCTCGGCGTCGAACTCGGTCTGCTGGTCGCCTTCGATCACCGCTGCCGGCAGGCGCCCGCCAAGCGTCTCGAGCGCACGCACCAGCAGGGAGGTCTTGCCCGAGCCCGGGCTGGACATCAGGTTGAGGGCAAGGATGCGGCGTTCGGCCAACCAGCTGCGGTTGGCCGTTGCAATGCGCGCGTTCTTGCCCAGGATGTCGCGCTCGACGCGCTGCAGCCTGGCGACCGAGGCGCGATCGGTGCTTTCGTGGTCGAGGCCCGCCGGCGAGGCGGCCGGCCGCCGAGTATCGATCGCTCGCCAGGCCTGCGTAGTCCCGGTGTCCGCCCGTTGCACGCGCTTGTTGCGGTCACCGCCGAATACCGACCCGATACGCGCCTCGCTGCCACCGCATCCGCAGACGCCACACATGATCTGCCTCCCGCTGTTCGTTCCGTCTCTTGCGCCGTCCTACTCGAGCTCGACCGCCTGCACCCGCATGCGGTCCCCTTCTAGCACCTCAAGCCCGTACGCGCCGCAGCTGGGGCAGGGCGTGTGGCGCTCGTCGATCGGCGCCAGCGTGCTGCACTGCCGGCAGCGGCCCCGGCCGGGAATATCGATGACATCGACCTCGGCGCCCTCGGCAATCGAGTCGCTCAGCACCTCATCGAGGCAGAAGCGAAGGGCGTCGGCGTCTACCGCCGCCAGTGCGCCGATCTCGAGCACGATGCGACGCACCCGTGTCGCAGCTTCCATGGTGGTCGTCTCTTCGACGATGTCACGAATGCCTTCGGCGAGCGAGAGTTCATGCATGGTGGTGGCGATGCCCGGTCATGCTAAAGTCGGCGGGTTTCACGGCAAGCGACGCGCTGGCGCGTGCGAGCCGTTGCGGTTGGTGATCCTGTGGCCGTGAGCGGTTTCGAGCCTGCGCGCGCCTCATAGACCGGAGTTTATCCCATGGTCCGAACTTATCTTCAGCTTGCGCTGACGGCATCCCTGCTTGGTGGTTGTGCGCTGTTCGGCGGGACGCCCGCGGGCAATGGTGCGCCGGATGAAGGGCGTGCCGCGGCCGTCCTCGAACTCGACCCCCAGCCGCCCCTGCACTACCGCTGTGGCGAACTGGCGGTGAGCGTGCGCAGTTTCGGCGAACTGAGCACGCTCAGTACCGGTCAGCGCAACTTCACCCTGCGTCCGGTGCGTACTGCTTCGGGCGCCAAGCTGGTCGCGGTCGATGACGAAACCACCAGCTTCTGGAGCAAGGGCGATGCGGCGATGCTCGAACTCGCGGGCGTGGCTCAGCCCGAATGCCGGCTCATTGCCGACAAGCCCTTGTTCCGTGCTGTAGGCAATGAACCGGGCTGGCGGCTGGATGTGATCGAGGCAGGCCTTGACCTGCGCATGGATCATGGCGCGACCCACGTGTTCGCTCCCGGCCCGCTGGTCATCGATGCCGCCGGTGCGCGCAGCTACCAGGCGATGTCGGCGGGCGGCGAACTGGGGGTGCTGGTGTTCGACCGCGTCTGCGTCGACAGCATGAGTGCGATGCCGCACCCCAACACCGTCGAGGTGCGCTGGCAGGACCGTGTGCTGCGCGGCTGCGGTGGCGAGCCGGCAAGCCTGCTGGTGGGTGGCACCTGGCGTGTGCTCGATATCGACGGCCGCAGCACCGGCGACCCGCAGCGTGTCACCCTGGACTTTGCCGAGGATGGCCGCGTTGCCGGGCTGGCGGCCTGCAACCGCTACACTGGCGCCTACGTGCTGTCGGGCGAGGGCCTGCGCCTGGGGCCGTTTGCCGGCACCAGGATGGCCTGCCCGCCTGCCGTCATGGACGAGGAGGCGCGCTTCCATGCAGCGATCGGACGCGTCACCCGTTTCGGTGTGGATGAGCAGGGCTGGCTGCTGCTGTATGCCGGTGACGACATCGTGATGCGCGCCTCGCGCGATTGACTGCCTGCAGTGCGCGTCAGCCAAGTTGGCGCGCCTTGACCCGAGAACCCGAGCTGGAGCAACGATGCCCTTGCGCAACACCGTGCCGCACCCCTTTCCGCTGTCCCGTCTTGCCTTGTGCGTGCTTGCCGCTGGCATGCTCGGCGGCTGCGAATTCAAGCCGCCTGCAAGCGAGGCGCCGCCTGCCGCGGTGCTGAGCCCCGAGCAGGAGGCCGCGCGCCAGGCGGCGCTGGAGGCGCAGCAGGTGCGCGAGCAGGCCTTGCTGGCACGCTATCAGATCGCCGGCGATGGCACCGTGACCGATACCGAAACGGGCCTCACCTGGATGCAGTGCAGCCTGGGCCAGAGCTGGAGCGAGGGGCGCTGTCTGGGCGAGGCCAAGCTCTTCAGCTGGACGCATGCGCTGCGTGCGGCCGAGGGCTTCGAGTTTGCCGGCCACGCCGACTGGCGTCTGCCGACCCAGCCCGAGCTGCTCACCCTGGTGTATTGCAGCACCGGCAGGCGCAACGCGGTGAACGCCGAAGGCTATGGTGGCAGCTGTGCGGGCGACTACAGCAAGCCCACCTTGCTCACCGCAGCCTTCCCAGACACGCCCGCGGGCAACTTCTGGACATCGACGCCGCACGAGCGCTATGGCTACGCGTCCTGGGGCGTGGCCTTCGGCAGCGGCGCGACCGGTGTGGGTACGCACACCGACTATACCCACGCCCGCCTGGTACGCGGCACCTTGCGCACCAGCCAATAGGCGAGCGCAACGCGCCCGTGCAAAAAAAGCGCCGCACCTGTTGCCAGGGCGGCGCCTCGATCTTGTACGCATCCGCGTGGATGCGGCGTCCCGGCCTTGTCTCAGCGCTTGGCGGCGCGTGCGGCCTCGACCTCTTCCGGGCGCAGACGCGCGGCGAGCTTGTCCATCACGCCGTTGACGAACTTGTGGCCGTCAGTGCCGCCGTAGCCCTTGGCGAGCTCGATCGATTCGTTGATCGCCACCCGGTAAGGGGTGTCGATGTTGTGGCGCAACTCGTAGGTGCCGAGCAGCAGGATGGCGTGCTCGATCGGCGACAGTTCGGCGAGCGGGCGCGACAGCAACGGCTCAAAGCAGCCGCGCAGCTCATCGGCGTCACCGATTGCGCCGCGCAACAGCGTGACGAAGAGCTCGCGATCGGTGCGGTCCAGGCTTTCGCTCTCGGATTCGAGGTGGCGCTGCACGGTGGCGCTGGAGTTGCCCGACAGCAGCCACTGGTACACGCCCTGCAGGGCCATCTCGCGCGCGCGGCGGCGCGCCATCTTGCTCGTCGGGTTGCCTGCGCCTGCGCCCGTGCCCTCTGCGGCGGGGCCGCCGTTGTCGATCTCGCTCATCGCACCACCTTCAGCAGATTGGCCATTTCGACCGCCGCGCGGGCGCAGTCCGCACCCTTCTCGCGCATGCGCGCGATGGCCTGGTCGTCGTCTTCGGTCGTCAGCACGCCATTGGCGATCGGCAGGCCGGTGTCCAGGCCGACGCGGGTCACGCCCGCGCCCATTTCATTCGACACCAGCTCGAAGTGGTAGGTCTCGCCGCGGATCACCGCGCCGAGCGCCACCAGGGCGTCGTACTTGCCACTCCTGGCCATGGTCTGCAGCACCAGCGGGATCTCGAGTGCGCCGGGCACGGTGACGATGCGGACGTCGCCCTTGGCGACGCCGAGGCGCAGCAGCTCGTCGGTGCACGCCGACAGCAGGCCCTCGCAGATGTCGAGGTTGAAGCGCGCCATGACGATACCGACGCGCACGCCCGTGCCGTCGAAATTGGGGTCGATCTCGTCGATGCCGTCGTAGCGGGTGCCCTGGCGGGCGTTTTCGGGTTGGTTGCGTTGCATGCTGTTCCCTGTAATTCGATCAGTTCTTGTCGACGAAGCCGGTGATCTCCAGCCCGAAGCCGGTCATGCTGGGGATCTTGCGCGGGCTGGCGAGCAGGCGCATCTTGCCGACGTTGAGCGCGCGCAGGATCTGGGCGCCGACGCCGAACAGGCGTGCGTCCCACTTCACCGGCGCGCGGTCCTGGGCGTTGTCCAGGCTGGCGAGCAGCTCGCGGCCCGACTGCGGGCGGTAGAGCATGACGATGACGCCGGCCTCCGCCGCCGCCAGGCTTGCGAGCGCGTCATTGACCGGGAAGCTGTGGCGGCCGCTTGCGGGGTCGAGAAAATCGACCACCGAGATCGGCTCGTGCACCCGCACCAGGGTCTCGCGTTCGGGCGTGATGTCGCCGCGCGACAGCGCGAAGTGCACGTCGCCCGAGGTCTTGTCCTCGAAGGCGGACAGGCGGAAGCGGCCGTGCGGCGTGTCCACCTCCTTGTCGATCACCTTTTCCACCAGGTGCTCGGTGGCGGCGCGGTACTCGATGAGGTCGCGGATGGCGCCGATCTTGAGCCCGTGCGCCTTGCCGAACTCGATGAGGTCGGGCAGGCGCGCCATGGTGCCGTCGTCCTTGAGGATCTCGCAGATCACCGAGGCGGGCTCCAGGCCGGCGAGCTGGGCGAGGTCGCAGCCGGCCTCGGTGTGGCCGGCGCGGATCAGCACGCCGCCCTTCTGCGCGGTGAGCGGGAAGATGTGGCCGGGGGTGACGATGTCTTCCGGCCTGGCGTGGCGGCCCACCGCCACCTGCACGGTGCGGGCACGGTCGTGGGCCGAGATGCCGGTGGTGACGCCGGTGGCGGCCTCGATCGACACGGTAAACGCAGTGCCGTGCGGGGTGCGGTTGTCGCGCACCATCTGCTGCAGGCCGAGCTGGCGGCAGCGCTCGTCGGTGAGCGTCAGGCAGATCAGGCCACGGCCGAACTTGGCCATGAAGTTGACCGCCTCGGGGGTGACGAACTCGGCCGCCATCACGAGGTCGCCCTCGTTCTCGCGGTCTTCTTCGTCCACCAGGATGACCATCTTGCCGGCCTTGATGTCGGCGATGATCTCGGTAATCGGCGCGAGTGCGCTCATGCTGTGTCCTTTGTGTGCGTTCTTGCGGGCCTTGCCGTGTGGCATGGGGCGGGGCGGGAGGGCTTTCAGCCCTGCGCCGCTTCTTCCCGCTTCCACTCGAGCATGCGCTCGACGTAGCGGGCGATGAGGTCGATCTCGAGGTTCACGCGGCTGCCCGGCGCGAGGTGCTTGAGGTTGGTCATCGCCACCGTGTGCGGGATCAGGTTGATCCAGAAGTCGCGGCCTTCGACACGATTGACGGTGAGGCTGACGCCATTGACCGTGATCGAGCCCTTCCTGGCGATGTAGCCGGCGATCGCCGCCGGGGCGCGGATCACCAGTTCGTGGCTCTCGCCGATGGGAGCGAACTTCACCACCTCGCCCACGCCGTCCACATGGCCGGTGACCAGGTGGCCGCCGAGGCGGTCGGCCAGGCGCAGCGCCTTTTCCAGATTGACCTCGTTGCCGACGGCGTCCAGGCCCACCGTGCAGTTCAGTGTCTCGCGTGAGACGTCGTACTTGCACAGGGCGCCGTTCATCTCGACTACGGTCAGGCACACCCCGCTGTGGGCGATGCTGTCGCCGACGATGACGTCAGCCAGGTCCAGGCCGTTGGTGTCGACGCTGAGGCGAATGCCGTCCGCGAGCGGCTCGATGTGTTCGATGCGGCCGACGGCCGCGACGATGCCGGAGAACATGAAGGGTTTGAACCGAAAGGGGAAAGGCGGGATTGTAGGGGAAAACGTGGGGCTTGGTTCCGGACGCCGCTTACTCGGCCCGGTCGATCCAGTACTCGGGCGCGCGATGCTGGTGCGCAAAGGCGATCACATAGAGGTGATCCGCCTCGACCGAATAAAGCAGCTTGTAGGGAAAGCGCGTCAGCAACAGGCGGCGGATGCCTTCTTTCTCGACCGCGCAGGACAGCGGCCACTGCCGGATGCGCAACAGCGCTTGCCGCGTGTCCTGCTTCAGGCGCTGTCCAAGCCCCTGTTGCTGGGCTTCGTAATAGGCGTATGCGTCCTCGTACTCCAGCCGTGCTTCCGGCGAGAACAGAACACGCATCAAAGCGGCCCGAGGATGTCTTCGGCGGGGATGCCTTCGACCCGGCCCGCGCGGTAGGCTGCGAGGCGACGAGCAGCTTCTTCCTGCCACAGGCGATCAATCGCAGGGTCTGGGCGGTCAAGGCTGTGCAGGATCTCTTCGACAAGTGCGAAGCGCTCTTCAGGTCTCAGCTGGCGGGCTTTGGCTGCAAGTTCATGGGTCAGCGTGTTCATGGTGTTGCAAGTTTGCGTGTTCGGTCGTGCAAGTTTAGATCACAGCGCCCGATCCAGCACCGTCGCGAACGGCTCCGCCTTCATGAAGCCGACGACCCGCATGCCCTCGCGCTCCTGGCCCCCGGCGTCGAAGAAGATGATCCCCGGCGGACCGAAGAGGCCGAAGCGCTTGAGCAGCGCCTTGTGTTCGTCGGTGTTGGCGGTGACGTCGGCCTTGAGCAGCAGCATGCGGCCCATGCGTTCGGCCACGCGCGCGTCGCTGAAGGTGAAGCGCTCCATCTCCTTGCACGACACGCACCAGTCGGCATAGAAGTCGAGCATCACCGGGCGGTCGGCGGCGGCCAGCCGCGCGTCGAGCTCGGCGATGGAGGCCACCTTCTCGAACTGAGGCACATTGACCGGTGCCGCAGCCTGCGCGCGCAGCACCGACAGCGGCTGCAGCGGGTCGCGCGAGCCGGCGAGTGCTCCCACCAGGATCGCTGCGCCGGACAGCAGCAGCACCACGCCCACGCCCTTCCAGAAGCGCTGCCAGCCCTTTGCGTTGTGCGGCAGCGGGTCGATGGCGTGCAGGAAGATGCCTGAGAACAGCAGCAGCGCCGCCCAGCCCAGCATCATCGCCAGCGCGGGGATCACCGGCGTGATCATCCACAGCGCCACTGCCAGCAGCATCACGCCGAAAGCCTTCTTGACGCCTTCCATCCACGGTCCGACCTTGGGCAGCAGGCTGCGCGAGGCCACCCCCACCGCCAGCAGCGGCGCGCCCATGCCGAGTGCCATCACGAACAGTGCCCAGCCGCCCAGCACGGCGTCGCCAGTTTGCGCGATGTAGAGCAGGGCGCCGGCCAGCGGCGCGGCCACGCACGGGCCGACGATGAGCGCCGACAGCACGCCCATCACCGTCACCCCGCCCAGGCTGCCGCCCTTGTTGTGGCTGGCGGTGTCGGCGAGCTTGCTCTGCAGCGCCGAGGGCAGCTGCAGCTCATAGAAGCCGAACATCGACAGCGACAGCAGCACGAAGACGAGCGCGAACACCGACAGCACCCACACGTTCTGCAGCGCGGCGCTCAGCATGGTGCCCGACAGGCCCGCGGCGACGCCCGCCAGCGCATAGGTGACCGCCATGCCCAGCACGTAGGCCAGCGACAGCACGAAGGCGCGCATGTGCGACACCTTGTGGCCCTGGCCGACGATGATGCCCGACAGGATGGGGATCATCGGAAAGGTGCACGGGGTGAAGGCGAGCAGCAGGCCGAAGCCGAAGAAGCTGAGCAGGATCAGCGGCACGCTGGCCCCTGAAAGCATGCGCGCGATGTCGCCGGTCTCGTCGCTGGAGACGGCACCGCTGGCTGCGGCTTCGGCTCCCGGCGGTGCGGCCTGGTTGCCGAAGCCGCCGCTGCGCAGCTTGTCCAGGAAACCGCCGCTGGGCTGGATCGGGGGCGCATCGAGGTCGATCGACACCTGCTGCGTGGTCGGCGGGTAGCAGATGCCGCCATCCCAGCAGCCCTGGCTGGTGGCGAAGAGCTCGAAGCGGCGTACGCCCTCCGGCACCTGCACCGGCAACAGCAGGCGGAGCTCGCCGCGATGGGTCTCGACGTTGCCGAAGAAGTCGTCCTTCTTCCACTTGCCTGCAGGCTTGTCCACCGGGCCGAAGCTGATGCCTTCGGGCTCGGCCTCGAAGCGGAACTTGTCGCCGTAGAGGTAGTAGTCCTTGGCGATGGTGAACACCACTTCCACCGTTTGTCCGTCGAGCGCCTGTGCCCGCGGCACAAAGGCCTTCTCGGGAGCGATCGGGTTGGCCTGGGCGGCGGGGGCGAGCGCGAACAGGCTCGCGACCAGAGTCAGGAGCCAGAGCAGGCGGCGCAGGCTGAGCGATGAGCGTGTGGTGGAAGGCATGAGTGGGGCGTCAGGGAATAATCTCGGGGCAGGCTGTGGTCGAGTTCGTGCTCGAGGCAGGCGGTGGGCAGCAGCGCCCGACGGTGGCGCTTGAGCTCGGGTCCGGGACACGATTCACCACGATGCGCCCGTCACGTATCCGGAAGGGCGGTTTCGGTGGCGACCCAGCCGAGGTAGGCGTCCAGGCCTTGCTCCACAGGGACCGCCACGATCTCGGGAAGTTCGTAGGGGTGACGGGCGCGGATGGCTGCCTCCAGCGCTGCGTAGCGTGCGGCTGTGGTCTTGAGCAGTACCGGCACCTCGTTCGCGGTCTCGAGTGCGCCCTGCCAGCGATACACCGAGGTGCAGGGCGCGAGAATGTTCGCGCACGCGGCCAGGCGGGCTTCGACCAGTTCCGCAGCCAGCGCGGCTGCCGCGCCATGGTCGGGCAGGTTGGTGAGGACGAGCAGCACGCGCGCATCGTCACCCGGCGGCAGGGGTGGGCTTGCAGTCATCGACGTTGGTCAGCGAGGAGAACGCCGGCATTGTTCCAGAAAATGTGCGCGGGCGACCTGCGCAGGATCAAGCCTGCGGGGCGAATCGCCCGGATCCTTCCCAATACGCCGAGGATTGCGCCCGGGCGTTGCGTTCCCAGAGGGCGCGCCGCGCCTGTTCACGCCGTATGAGCGGCGCCAGCCGCGAGCTTTTGAGGGCGAGCAGGCGGGTTGCAATCGCCTTGTCTCAAGGCGCTGTCCGGATTCGCCCGGCCAGGCTCAGCGCATCCCCTTCCACCCGCATCACGATGATTTCGCCCGAGGCCGGGAACACGCCCGACAGCGCGGTGATGTTCACCTGATGCGTCACCAGCACCAGCGGCTTGTCTGCGCTCGCCTGTGCGGCGATGAGCGCGCGGGCGGCACGGGTGTGCGCAGCCTCCTCGCCGCGGTCGGTAAAGAAGGAGTTGAGCGCGGCGTCTGCCGTGACCTCGCCCAGCGCCAGCCCACGCGCCGTATCCAGGGCCCTGCACCATTGGCTCGAGAACACGGCCGCCGCTGCGATGCCGTTGGCGCGGAAGCGCTCGCCGATCGCCCGCGCCTGGGTGTGGCCCGCCGCCGACAGGTTGCGCTGCGTGCTGCAGTCATTCACACGGAAGCCCACCGGGTCGCCAGTGCCGGGGGCCAGCGCATGGCGCATCAGCGCGACGTGCCCGCCCGTACGCAGCGCTGCCCACAGTGTGGCTTCGTCCGTGGCGGCATCGGCATGAGCCGTCGTCGGCAGCAGAGGGGCGAACAGCGCCAGGATCAGCAGGAGTGGTCTCATGGGTGGTCAGCGTAGACGGGTGAGTGCGGGTGAGCGCTGGGGAGTGGCAACGCTCGATGGACCATGGCAAGGGGGCGAAAGTGCCCCTCGATACTTGATCTTCAGCAAAGACGCTGGTCATGCATTTGTATTACGTTGCGTCCGCCTCAGGGCGATCGGAATCGGATGCTTGTTGCGGAGATGCTCATGTTTTTTCTCGATTGGCTGTTTGGCAAGCGTCAGGCGCGGTCGGCAGCGGCCGCGCCGGCAGGGCGTGAGGATCTGTCGGCGGCGGCACAGGCCGGAGGGTGCGCGCCAGGGACGTCGATCCGCTACAGCCCGGAGTTGATCGACCGCCTCGTACGCGACCACCGCAGCCTGTTTGATCGCTTTGGCGCGATCCGCAGCGCCGCCCGCGAAGGGCGGTTGAAAGAGGCGGAGGCCTTGCTGGACCGGTTCCGGGCCGATCTGCACGATCACCTGCTGGTGGAGAACGTCCGGCTCTACGTCTATCTCGAACATGCGCTCGCCAATGACCCGGTCAGCCATGCCCTGATTCGCGAGTTCCGTCACGACATGGATGAGATCGGCCGAAACGTGGTCGCATTCCTTGCGCGATACGCGCAGATCGCCAGCAGCCCGGCGCTCGCCGAAGCCTTCGTGGCCGAGTTCGACGTCGTCGGCAAAGTGCTGGCCGACCGCATCAAGCGCGAGGAGGAGGTTCTTTACCCGCTGTACGCGCCGGTGGGCTGACCGGCGGGTTGTCCGCACTCAGTCTTGGGCCTGTCCGCTTGATGGGAAGTTGGGGTCTGTCCCCCTATTTCCTGTCCCCTAAGTGCTCTATAGTGCACCATTCGTACGAACTAATCATACTTTTGGTGTAACTCCAGGAGGCCACGTCATGGGCACCGTGCGCAAGACGATTACCTTGACCGACCAGCAGGACAACTGGGTCAAGGCACAGATCAACGCAGGTCACTACACCAACGACAGCGAGTGCATCCGCGATTTGATCCGCCGCGAGCAGGAGCGCAGCGCCGAGATCGAGGCGATCCGCGCCGCGCTTATCGAGGGGGAAGCCAGCGGCGAGCCGAGACGCTTCGATGCTGCGGCCTTCAAGCAAAGGATGCTTGCCGAGCATGGCTGAATATCGCCTGACCCCGGCGGCTGAGCGCGACCTCGAGGCAATCTGGGTCCACACGGTTCGGGAATGGGGCGTTGAGCAGGCCGTGCGCTACATCGACTTGCTTACGATGGCGTTCGCCAGGTTGGCTGCCTCGCCGAGGACGGCTCCAGCCTGTGACCACATCCGGTCAGGCTATCGGCGATGGAGCGTTGAGCGACACATGATCTACTTTCGAGCGACCGACTACGGCATCGCCGTAGTTCGTGTCCTGCATGAGCGGATGGACGCGCCTCGCCACCTGTGATCAAACGCTGCGCGAACTTGCTGCCGCCTGCGCAGGAAGTCGGCAGTTCGGCCGGGCTTGTCCCTTTCTCGTTTGCTAGACTTGATGCGTCGTTTTTCATGAGGTAGCGAACATGCACCCGATGATCGAATCCCACCGCGAGGCGCTGCGTGCGCTGGCGCGACGCCATGGCGTGCGCTCGATCAAGGTGTTCGGCTCGATGGCGCGTGACGACGCCGACGCATCCAGCGATGTCGATCTGCTGGTCGAAACCGCTCCCGACACCTCGGGCTTCGTGCTCGGGGCATTGTTGATGGACGCGCAGGATCTGCTCGGGCGCCGCGTGGACGTGGTGACCGAGAAATCACTTCACCCGCTGATGCGCGATCGAATCCTCAACGAAGCGCAGCCATTGTGATCCTTGCCGCATGAAGCCGAGTCTCGAGGCCGACAAGGTCTACCTTGCCCATATGCTGGAGTGCGCGGGCCGCATCGACGAGTACGTCGGTGGTGATGAGGCGCGTTTTCGCGGCTCACGGCTGATTCAGGGTGCGGTCGTTCGCAATCTGCAAACACTGGCGGAGTCGAGTCAGCGTTTGACCGATGCGATCAAGGCGAGCGAGTCAGACGTGCCTTGGCGTGCGATAGCCGGCTTCAGGAACATCCTGGTGCATGACTAGCTGGCGATCGACGTCGATGCGGTCTGGCTGGTCGTGGATTAGGAGTTGCCGCGGCTGCGCGCCGCGTTGCAGAGGATACAGAAGTGCTCGCCGGTGGTATGAGGGGCGAGTGGGGCCGCGGTTGCGTCAAGAATGAGAAAGCCCACCGGGCGTGAGCGCGGCGGGCTTTGGGGTGAGGCTAGGTCAGGGGGGAAATTGGGGGGGCGCCCCGATTTTCCATTAAGGTCCAGTGCAGGAACCGCCTGCCTCCAAATCGCATACCGTGTTTGTCGTGCCCGGAGTATTAGGTACGCCCGTAATGGTTTGCCCGACGACAGTGGTGAAGCCCGATGCATCCGTGATGGTATCGCATGCCGACGTGTTGGGCGCAGGCGGGGCACCAGCCCCCGGGTCGAGAAGCGCTGCCATGACGACGTTGGTGTACGACTTAGTTTCTGCCATACAAGCCCGGTCAGCTGAGCGGCGGGTGTAATCCTGATACGCCGGCAGCGCCACCGCGGCCAAAATACCAATGATCGCCACCACGATCATCAGTTCGATCAAGGTGAAACCTTGTTGTGCCTTTTTCATGTCAGTGCTCCTTGAGAGGGAAACCACGGTAAGTCCGCTTGCGTACTCTTTAGCAACGTAAGCGGTAACCGAGCGGCGTTCTTGCCTACTTCGAGCGCGGGTGGAGATCGGATCGAAGCGGATTGGCCGCGAAGTGTTGCTTCCACAGCCTTGGGGTGAGTTGCGCGACATCGGCGGCAGGGTGCTGGCCGACGCGCTGGAGCACATCGACCAGATAGGCATAGGGGTCGATGTCGTGCAGGCGACAGGTGGCGATCAGGCTCTGCGCGATCCCCACGTATTTCGCGCCGACCTCGGTCCAGCAGAAGAGCCAGTTGCGGCGGCCCATCGGCACTACGCGTAGCGCCCGCTCGAGGTGGTTGGTGTCGATCGGCACCTCGGGGTCGGCGAGGTAGACCTCGAGGGCGGCCCGGCGCTCACGCACGTAGGCCAGGGCAGTGGTCAGCGGTGAGCTCGGCAGTAGCCCCTGGGATTCGAACTGGGCGTCGACCCAGTCGAAGAACCGGTCGACCATCGGCTTGGCCTGGGCGAGCCGGTATGCGCGGCGTGCCTCGCCGATGAGTTGTGCCTCACGGATGTGCTGCTCTACCGCGTAGAGCTGGCCGATCATCTCCAATGCCTGCGTCGCCCGTTCGGGCTCGATCGACTGGGCCTCGAAGAATTTTCTTCTCGAGTGCGCCCAGCATTGCGCGCGCGTGAGCCCGCATTTTTGTGCGTAACGTTCGTAGGCCGCGTAGCCGTCGGTGAGCAGCACCGCCCCCTCGGGCGGTGGGTCGGTCCCCAGGGTCTGCGCAATGTGTTTGCCACTACGCCCCTCGTGATAGGCGAAGCAGATTTCGTCGCGCTCGCCATACACCGGCCAGAAGTAGCCGCCCTTCATCTTCCCCGGGCCGGCGCGCCCGGCCTTGATCGGGGTCTCGTCCATCGCCTTGATGCGACTTGCGCGGATCGAGTCGAGCTGGGCCGTAAAGACCGGCTCGAGCAGCGCGAGCGCCGCGTGGGTGAGCTGCGTGAGCCACGGGCGCGAGACCCGGATGCCGTTGTCCCCGAGCCGCTGATGCTGGCGGTACAGCGGCTGGTGGTAGCAGAACTTGTCGGTGATGAGCCCGGCGATGAAGCTCACGTCGGCGCGGCTACCGTCGATCACCCCGGCGGGGGCCGCCGGGCAGTGGATCGTCTGCGTGTCGCGGCGCTTGATGACCGGGCGTACGTACTTGAGGATCACGTAGCTGCCCGGGCGCTGCGCCAGGCGATGGCTCACCTTCTCGCCGATCACCTCGAACTGTTCGGCGGTGAGGCCCTCGGTCTCGGGGTTGGCGAGCGTGATCGTCTCGACCGGGACGCGCGTCTCGTCGAAGAACAGCGCCGAGTCGTCCTTGCTCTGGGTGAAGTCGGTGCGCGACGCACGACGGGTGTGTCCCGCCACGGTCTTGCCGGGGACATCGGGCTGTGTGTCGGGGATCGGCAACTCGCCCAGATACATCTGCGTGGTGTCGGGTGACACCACGCGCTTCTCGCTCTTCTGGCCAAAGAGCTGGCGGCGGAACCACTCAAGCTGATGCTTGAGTGCCGCAAACTCGAGCCGCATCGCATCCATGTCGCGCTGCAAGGCGACGTTCGCCTGCGCCATCTCGACGATGCGCTCGGGCGCCCACTGGGCGGCCTCGGCAAGGGTCGGAACGGGGGTGCAGTGCGGCGCGGGCATGGCGCGTATTTTACCGCAGAACCCAGCATTCATGCGGGTTGCACGGCGTTTGCGGGCAGTTGGAAACGGCGCTTGGTGCGGGCCGGCTCGATGCCTTCGAGCAAGAGTTTGAGCCCGGTCCAGTCCATCTGGCGCGTGCGGACCTGCGCCCAGTTCGACACGAAGCGCCCCTGCTCGAGACGCTTGGCCCACACGCAGAATCCGGTGCGATCCCAGTACAGCACCTTCATCTGCGTGCCGCGTCGGTTGATGAACACGAACAGCTCGCCCGACAGCGGATCGCAGCCGAGCGCCTGGCGTGTGAGCGCGTACAGGCCGTCGAAGGATTTGCGCATGTCGACCGGGCGGCCATAGACATGGACCCGGACCGCGCCTTCGGGGAAGAACATCAGCCGCGCGACAGGTGAAGGATCACGCCGTCGCCCAGGTCGAGCCGCAGTTCGAGGCGACCCGTGCCGCCGAGTTTGAGCGTGCCGGCGTCGACGAAGCCAGTGGCCTCCATCGCCAGCGCGGCAGGCTGCGTACTCGGCTCGCCCAGCAGGCTACGCCAGCGCCGGAAGCTCGACTCGCTGAGCCCCTCGCGGGCGCAGAACGGCTCGATCCCCAGGCCGCTCGCGGCAAACCGCGCAAAGACGGTTTCCCACTCCTGGCGGCTACGCCGCCGCCACTTGTTGTTGGTCGCTGTCGCCCTGGTCACTGCCGGCTCCTCCCTGATGAATGTGGGAGGGATTGTTCCGCGTGGGCGCGGGCGGGCAAAGAACGCCGCTCAGTGACCGGTTACGCTGGCTCTACCATCGGCTGGTAACCGGCTCGCCGACGATGGGGCCCCTGTCCGATCTGATTCGCTCGGTACCCGATGAGGATGATGTCTTCTCGGGTGATCTTGGACGATTCCGCGAGCGCATCTGCTTGCGCGAAGACGGC
The DNA here is from genome assembly GCF_000310125.2 of Thauera sp. 27. NCBI lineage: Bacteria > Pseudomonadati > Pseudomonadota > Betaproteobacteria > Rhodocyclales > Zoogloeaceae > Thauera > Thauera sp. 27. The sequence continues at coordinate 16,078 of NZ_AMXB01000019.1, read as the reverse complement.
CGTTGCCGGGTGGGCATCCAGACTTCTGACTTAGCGACGGGGGCCAGATGAACATCAATCGCCGATGCGCGCCGTTTCCCCCCGCTGCCCGTCCCCGGGCGCAATCCCCAGTGGTCATCGGTCCGTCGTAACAAGACCGTCATGGCCTCCGCTTGTGACATAGGAGAATCGAGATGAAGAACACGATCCTGGCAGCCGCGTTGTCCGCCGTTGTACTTTCGTCCATGCCCGCTCTCGCCCAGCCGGCGTCTGGTGCCCAAGCGAACCTCGAGCCGCCCAACGTGCAGGAGTTCGACAAGCGGATGGCGCAGGCGCAGGAGAACATGAAGAAGATGCAAGAGCAGATGGACAAGATCAACCAGACTCAGGATCCCGAAGCGCGGCAAAAACTACTCCAGGAGCACTGGGCCACGATGCAGAACAACATGCAGCTGATGCACGGCATGTGGGGGCCGGGCGGCGGCATGGGCTGCTGCATGGGCGGCCCGGGGATGGGGCCCGGAATGACGATGGGCCCAATGATGGGATGGGGCCATATGGGCGGCTACTACTCGACGCTTACGCCCGAACAACAAAGGCAGCGCCAGTACATGATGGATCAATACATGCCGATGCAGCAGATGATGATGGACCACATGATGCGACACCAGCAGTACATGTGGATGAGGTGAGCGGTGTTTGCGGTCGCCAGAGCGCCCCGAGAAGCAACAATGATACTTTCAGGGAGAGGCGGCCGGTTGCAGCGCAATGATGGCCATGCCGACCAGCGCGACGCCGGCGCCCGCGACATCCCAGCGGGTCAGCGCAACGCCATCCACGACGCGAAGCCACACCAACGCGACCGCGATGTACATGCCGCCGTAACCGGCATAGGTTCGCCCGGCTGCAGTCGGATGCAGTGTCAGCAGCCAGGCGAAGGCGGCGAGCGACAGCGCTGCGGGCACGAGCAGCCAGGCACTCCGGCCCTGCTTCAACACGAGCCAGGGCAGATAGCAGCCGACGATCTCGGCCACGGCCGTCAAGGCGAACAGGCCGGCGAGCTTGAACAAACCGATCACGGCTGCACTTTACCCACTTCCTCCGCTACCAGGCGTGCCAACTGCTCGGGGCCGAAGCTCGGCAGGCTGCGTCCATTGACGAAGAAGGTTGGTGTCTTGCTGACCTGCAACGCGGTCAGATCCTCGATGTCCTGCGCGAGCACGGCCTGGATCTCGGGCGTCTCCATGTCCTGCCGGGCGCGTCCCATGTCCAGGCCGGCGCGGGCGGCTGCTTCGAAGGCGATGCCGATGTTGGGCGCCGCGTGGTCGGCCCACTCCGGTTGCGTGGCCAGCAGCGCCTCGAGCACCGGGGTGTAGAGTCCCTGCTTGCGCGCAGCCTCGATCAGTTTCACCACCTGGTCCGAGCCGTGATGGAAGGGCGCATAGCGCAGCGCAAGCCGGACCTTGTCCGGATGCTGGGCCATGATCTGCTTGACGATCGGATAGAAGGCGCGGCAGGTCTCGCAGGCGGGATCGAAGAACTCGACGATGGTGACCGGCGCGTTCTGCGGCCCGATGATCGGGGTATGCATCCGCACGAGGCGGCTTCCTTCCACAGCGACGCGCGTGTCCTGCTCGGCCTGTGTGCGGTCGCGATAGGCATCCATGCCGAAGTAAAAGGCCAGGCCGAGGATCAGCAACACGGCGAGTGCCAGGAGTTTTCGTGTGTTCATTTACGGGTCCTTATCAGATAAATCGTCAGGGCGGCGGCGATGGCGAGGAAGGCCGCCAGCGATAGCCAGGGAATCTGGATGTCGCCAAGGATGACCAGGGCTTGCTGGCTGCACGAGGGGCCGGTGCCGCACGGCACCCACCACTGTGGCACCCAGCCTGCGATCAGTGCGCTGTGATAGGCGGCCAGCGCGAGACCAGCGAGCGCGAATGGCAGCGCATACACCGCACCGCGCCGGTCCTCGGCGAACACGGCCATGCCCAGAATGAGGGCGAGCGGGAACATGGCGATCCGCTGGTACCAGCACAGCACGCAGGGCGTCATGCCCATCACTTCACCGATGAAGAGCGCGCCCAGCGTGGATACCAGAGCCACGGCCCAGGCGGCCATCAGCCACCACCATTGGGTTCGTTTGTCGTGCATCGAGTCGATCTCGAGGGTTGGTTCCCAGGCTTCGGGAGGGGCGGACGCCATAGGCAGTGCCCGGACGTCCGCAATGGAGCACACCGCCGCTACCGTGCGGCGCGCGCTCGAAGACGAGGGGAAGACAGGGGTGGGCTGCCGCTCAGGCAGCGAGGCGCCACTTGGGGCGTTCAGGCTCGGTGACCAGCGCAGACGCGTTGAAGTCCCGCCCGGCGTCGACGAGGACATGGCCCAGTCCTGTCAATGGCAGACGACCCGCATCGAGCAGTGCCGCGCTCGCCAGGATCTGGCAGAAACCGCAGTCGGCGTGAAGCTGCCCTTTCATCCCTTCATCGCCTTCATCCACCTGACAGGTATGTGGATGGTGGTCGCCGTGGCTGGTCGCGAAACCGGCCGATTCCAAGCAGTACGCCTCCAGGCCCGCCGAAGCGAACTGAAGTGGAACGAGCAGCAGGAAGAAGATGGCAAGCCAACGGTGCATGGGCGACGATTTTAACTCCGGCCCGTTGGCTGACGGCTCATATCGCGACCATGAACGTACCGGAGCGCTGGCACCCCACATTGTGGTCACGCCGCCACCGAACCGCAGATCATTGCGCATGCTCATCGTGGCACACACAGACATCCCCCCGCGTCGGCGCCTCGAGCTCATGCAGGATGCCGCATTGCGCCGCACGATCGGGGGCACCGCACTGGTTGCGCAGGGCGACGAGTTGGCGCTCGAGCATTTGCAGGGTGTCGAGACGCGCGCGGACACGGGTGAGTTGGGAGTCGATCAACGCGTCGACCTCAGCACAGTCGGTTGTGGGGTCGTCCACGAAGCGCAGCAGTTGCGCGACGTCGACCAAGGCAATGTCCAGTGCCCGGCAGTGGCGGATGAACGCGAGGCGCTCAAGGTGCCCACCCGCGTAGGCCCGATATCCATTGGGGCTGCGGGAAGGCGCCGGGAGCAGACCGATCCGTTCGTAGTAGCGGATGGTTTCGACCTCGACGTGCGCGGCCTTGGCCAATTCACCGATCTTCATCGCCTGCATCTCCTCATTGCAACCGCCCAACAGCTTAACCGCTTGACCCTGTAGTGGCTACAGGGTGTGTGATGCACCCCTCGCCCACGTAAAGGAGAAAACCATGGCCGGCTGTTGTTCCCACTCCACCTGCGATGCCAGCGCAGCGAGCCCGCGCTTCCGCCAAGCACTGTGGATTGCATTGATCGTGAATGCGGCGATGTTCTTGGTCGAATTCGTCGCCGGCCTTGCAGTCGGTTCGGTCGCCCTATGGGCCGACGCCCTCGATTTCGCAGGAGATGCCGCCAACTATGCGCTGTCGCTGACGGTGCTGTCGTGGGGATTGATATGGCGGGCACGCGCGGCCTTGCTCAAGGGCGTGGCGATGGTGCTTTTCGGCGCCGTTGTAATGGCACGCGCCCTGTGGGCCTTCCAGCACGGCGTGACGCCTGAGCCGATTACGATGGGCGTGGTCGGCATCCTCGCACTGCTCGCCAACGCAGGGGTGGCGATGATGTTGTATCGATTTCGCGCGGGCGACGCGAACATGCGTTCGGTGTGGCTGTGCAGCCGCAACGATGCGATCGGCAATCTCGCGGTGATCCTGGCGGCGGCAGGCGTCTTCGGTACCGGAAGCGCATTGCCGGACCTTGTCGTTGCACTGGTGATGTCCGGGCTCGCGCTGTGGTCGGGGCTTGTCATCGTCGCTCACGCCCGGCGCGACATCGGCGACGCACGACAAGTCCATCAGAAGGGATGAGGACAGCGGAGCGACGTGCTTGAGGCAATGACAGGTTTCGAGGCCCAGCGGCCATCAGGATGGCAGGATTGTGGAGAGGAGGACGGGCAGCTGATGGCCGGGTGCGTGAGGTCACGAACGGCAGCTTCGGAGCAGCGAAACTCGTGGAATCCCTGGGTACCTGACCGGCAGCTTTGCGGAAGTCGCAACGACCGCTCGGGGTCGGGTGGCGACCGACAACTCTTCGGACTCACCGCCGGAAAGCCGACGTTGAAGGTTCGCTTCCCGAAAGCTGCCACTGGCTGGTGAGTCGTTTCGACCCATCAGCGACATCCGCGCCCTTGAACTCGTCGCCCCGAAGCTGCTGTTCGGCCTTGTCTGGGCCAGTTGAAATTCAGTTGAAACTCCTATGCCCCGGGGTGCAGCGAAACAACTGGGGCCTGTGTTCCGTTCCTGCCCCTTCCGACCTCCCGTTTCAAGGGTGCGGAGCCCTGCTGACAGGGGTATCCACGAAACCGCTTCGCACTGGCCAGCTTTCCCGGCGTACCAACTTGCCGAGGCGGCCTATTCCGTCATCCATGCCGCTCTCAGAGGGCCGCGGAAGCTTGAATGCCAGAGGGGGCTTTCCTCCTTCAAGAAGAAATTCGTTACTCCACCCGAGTCTGTGCTGCCATCGATAGCGGGAAGCAGGCCGCTTCTACTGCTGAACACAACACCGACGATATGGCCCGGCGCACGATTGAGGAAGTTACTAACTCCGAGTTTCAATCCCGTTGGTTGCTTGCCTGGGGCACTGTCTTGTTCGTGTAGCGACAGCAACTGATCTGCATCAAGGCCTTGCAATGCAACCCAGAACAAAGCGCCACGCTTGCGTGTGAACTGTCGTGCCGCGGAGTCGTCGAGGGTGGCAAACACCTGATCCAGTACGTCGTCCTCAACTGCACTTTGCATCACGAACGCCAGCATTCCGCCCGTAGAAGTCCCGTACACGACTGCTTCGCGATTGCGAGTACCCGTCGCTGCGTCGATGGCCTTCCTCAACTCCTCGTGGCCCTTATCCTTCGCCGCTTCAATCGTGGCGGGATCGAAGAGTGCTATGCGCACTTCCGCGCCACCACCCAAGGTTGCGCTGCTCCCAGCCACGATACGCGCAACGACTTCTCTCGCGAGTGCGGATCTTTCCCCTGTGTCTGCCGGTAAGCGATAAGGAACGGTCAGCACAACCGCAAGCCCCGAGCGCAGGCTCTGTGCAATGCCACCCACGTCTCTCCATAGCTCGCCCCAGAACTCCAGCGCAGCGCGGCGATGGATACGGCGTCCCTTGTTCTCCGAGATGGACTTGCACTCGACCTCAAGCCCACTGGGGCCGAGATCTTCGACCAGGAGATCAAAAGAGCCCCCGTTGTTCACTCTGTGCCAAGCCACCCGTTGCCCACGACGGACGAAGTGGGTCGCTGCCTGCATCTCCAAACTCAGACCGTGCATGTTCTCGGAACTGCTGAAGGCAGTTCGGACTCGTTTGACGAATGCTCTGGCCTGCTTGACCGTGCTCCTCTCCAGGACGCCGAGCACCTGTGCAGCGAAGGCCAAAGACGGAAAAATGCTCGGATCGTTGCAGGCCTCGTGCGGCACGGTGCCAAACCTCGCCACCAGTCTTCGCAAGCCCTCCAACTGGTATGCGATGGCGTACTCCGAACGCAGGTAGTCACCGAGAAAGTGATTCGACCGAATTGCCTCTTCCTGCCGGGCGACCGCACCTTGCCAATGTCCCGCACCAATTGCGCTAGCCAAGCGCCGGTACACCCCGGGCACCTCCGCCGTCGTCATCTCAATAGCTGGCACGTCGCCTCTTTCTTGCTGTTCGATCAAGAGCCAAGACTACCAAACTTGCGAGTCTCGAAAGCAGACCGTCGTGACGTTCAGCTTCTGGCAGGGTTGAGCCAACGCGAGCTCCGAGTTGGTCGCCGTTAACCGGTCATCCAGGACAATCCGACGAGGGAAATTCTGACGGGATCTCCAACGGCAGGTGATGGCCGATACGACCCTTCCAGCATCCCGCCGGAAAGCAGCCGCCCGTCGCGTCGAAGGCTTTCTTCGGGCAGCCGCCGGGACACGATCAGATTTCGATCTGCTCAGAGATCTCCAAGGCATCGTCGACCTCGATACCGAGGTACCGGACTGTCGATTCCAGCCTATGCCCGAGAAGAGTTCCCACGATTCCCCGGAGCAGTCGCCGAGCAAGTCACATCAAGGGGGGTGCGATGTGGTAACGCTGCTTCGGGCTACGCCCTTCGCAGCGTTACCACATCGCACATCAGGGATCAGACTATTTTGCCAAGAACTCAGCGAACCCAAGCGCACCCCTCAAAGCCGCTGATCATGACCATCAATCAGCGAGATCATGTCGTTGGACTGCTTGATCATGAAGAATGGAATCTGCATGCAGCGCCAAGGCGGCTGCGGTCGATCGACTGCTCCTCGACCCACTCGGTGCCGGGGCCGCGGTAGGTGCATAGCATGCGCACGCCGACCCGATCGACGTGCAGGCGCGGACACATCGCCTTGTGGATGACCTCCAGGCGCACGCCGATGGCCGGAGCATCGAGCAGTTCGGCAAGCATCTCGGCGAGTTGGGCGAGATCGTCCGCCAGCGCATCACGCCCGCTGCCCGTTGGCAGTGTGTCGAGAACAGGGGTTTGGCCAGGGGTGATCAGCTGCCGGAAGCCGCATCCGAGTGCACCCGCATTGCGCTCGAGCCAGTTGCCGATCGTCGGATCGGGTGTCCTGCGCCAAACGGAGAGTTGAATCGCTGGATCGAAGATGCGAGTCAGGCCGAAGGCGTCGTCGCCGATTGCAGCACAGCTGGTCACCAGGTTCGGGAGCGCGGCGGTCATGCGGATTCTCTGGGCAGGTTAGGGCGATCAAACTGCAGCAAATGCAATAATATAACATTGCATTTGCTGACCCAAAGTACCCCCGGCGTCCTGGGCATGAGTGCCGAGGAGGTCTCGTAAAGGTCTCGGGCTATCGCGTCGCTGTCGTCCCGCGGGAACCTTTCTCCCTGCTCCATGAGTCCGAGACGAACCTCCGCCGACTAAAATGGCGGCTCACGCCTTCGCCCCGCACTCATGTCCGCCTCCGCACCCCGCTACACCCCTGTCGACGCTCCCGCTTCGATCGCAGCCGCCATCCGCATCCGTGGCGCGCGTCAGAACAACCTGCGCAACCTCTCGCTGGACCTGCCGCTCAATCGCCTGACGGTGGTCACCGGCGTGTCTGGCTCGGGCAAGTCCTCGCTGGTGTTCGACACGCTGTACGCCGAGGGCCAGCGGCGCTATGTCGAGACCTTCTCGCCCTATGCGCGCCAGTTTCTCGACCGCATGGACAAGCCACAGGTGGATCGCATCGAGGGTGTACCGCCGGCGATCGCGATCGACCAGACCAACCCGGTGCGCACCTCGCGTTCGACCGTGGGCACGATGACCGAGCTCGCCGACCACTTCAAACTGCTGTATGCGCGCGCCGCGCACCTGCACTGTCGTTGCTGCGGCAAGCCGGTGCGGCGCGATTCGGCCGACAGCATTGCTGCGGAGCTGCGCGCGCGCGCGGCGGCGGAAGGTGACCCCCGGCTGGTGGTGTGTTTTCCGGTGACGGTGCCGTCCAACTTCAGCGAGACGGAGGTGACCGGCCTGCTCAATGCGCAGGGCTACACCCGCATCCAGGAACGCATCGCCGCGGGCGGCGCCGAGAGCAACGACGTCCTGCAGGTGGTGCAGGACCGCTTCCGCGCGTCGAATGCCGAGGATGCTCGCCTGGCCGAGGCGCTGGAGACGGCGCTGGCGCGCGGCCATGGCCGGTTGTCGGTGTATGCGTCGGGTGAGGGCGTGAAATCCGGGACACGGAATGGGACGGGGACACCCGGCGAGGCGGTGTGGCGCTATTCCTCCGGCCTGCATTGCGCGGACTGCGACATCCACTATTCCGAGGCCACGCCCGGCCTGTTCTCGTTCAACTCGCCGATCGGCGCCTGCGAGACCTGCCGCGGCTTCGGGCGGGTGATCGGGGTGGATTTCGGTCTGGTGGTGCCCGACGAGTCGAAGACCCTGGCCGAAGGCGCGGTGAAGCCGTGGCAGACCGAGAGCTACCGCGAGTGCCAGGCCGACCTCGAGAAGATGGCGAAGAAGTATGGTGTGGCGATGGACATCCCGGTGCGCGACCTGCCACCGGAGCATCGCCAGTGGTTGTTCGAAGGCGACCCGAAGTGGAAGAACTGGGACAGCTCGTGGCCGCGCTACTGGTATGGCGTGCGCCACTTCTTCGACTGGCTGGAGACCAAGGCCTACAAGATGCACATCCGTGTGCTGCTGTCGCGTTACCGCAGCTATACGGAGTGCCCGGCCTGCCACGGCGCGCGCTTGAAACCCGACGCCCTGCTCTGGCGCCTGCCGACCAGCGCCCCTACAGGGGGCGCGGCGACCGGGCTGGCGATCCACGAACTGATGGCGATGCCGGTCGATCGCATCCGCGAGGCGGTGGCGGCGCTGCGCATCCCGGGCGTCCCTGACGAGGCCACCGAACTGGTGCTCGGCGAGATCCGCAGCCGGCTGAACTACCTCACCGACGTCGGCCTCGGCTACCTGACCCTGGACCGCCAGTCGCGCACCTTATCGGGCGGCGAGGTGCAGCGCATCAACCTCACCACTGCGCTCGGCACCTCGCTGGTGAACACCCTGTTCGTGCTCGACGAACCTTCGATCGGGCTGCACCCGCGCGACATCGGCCGCATCCTCGGCGTGATGACGCGGCTGCGCGACGCCGGCAATACACTGGTGGTGGTCGAGCACGACCCTCAGGTGATGGTCGCCGCCGACGAGTTGCTGGAGATCGGCCCAGGCCCGGGCGAGCGCGGCGGCAACATTGTCGCGCGCGGCACGCCGGCCGAGATTGCTGCAAATCCGGACTCGGTGACCGGCCCCTGGCTGGCGGGGAAGAAGCGCATCGACGTCGATCGCCCGCCGCGTCGGGTCGATGACGCCACCCCGCGGCTGACGCTGGTCGGAGCGCGTCAGCACAACCTGCGTGATCTTCGTGTCGGCTTCCCCTTGCAGCGTCTCACTTGCCTGACCGGCGTCTCCGGCTCGGGCAAGTCGACGTTGATCCAGGACGTGCTGTTTCCAGCGCTGGCGAAACACTTCGGCGAGGCGGTCGAATCACCCGGGATCTTCGACCGTCTCGACAATGTGGATAACTTGCGCGGCGTGGTCATGGTGGACCAATCGCCGATCGGCAAGAGTTCGCGCTCCAATCCGGTGAGCTATGTCGGCGCGTGGGACCCGATCCGCGCCCTGTTCGCCGCCCTGCCGGAGGCGAAACAGCGTGGCTACACGCCTGGCACCTTCAGCTTCAATGCCGGCCATGGCCGCTGTCCGACCTGTACTGGTTCGGGTTTCGAGCACGTCGAGATGCAGTTCCTGTCCGACGTCTGGCTGCGCTGCCCCGACTGCGACGGCAAGCGTTACAGGCCGGAAGTGCTTGAATTGAAATGGAAAGAAATGTCCGTTGCTGATGTGCTCGAACTTACGGTACATGAGGCGCTGGACGTGTTCCGCGAGCACCCCAAGGTGCTCGCCGCGCTCGCGCCGCTGGCCGACGTCGGCCTCGACTACCTGCGCCTCGGCCAGCCAGTGCCGACGCTTTCCGGCGGCGAGGCGCAGCGCCTCAAGCTCGCAGGCCACCTCGCCGAGGCGGCGCAGAAGAAAGCTGTACGCAAATCCAGGCCTGTGGATAACTTTGGGGAAAAGCGCGGGAAAGATCGCGACCCCGGGTTGCTCTTCCTGTTCGATGAACCCACCACAGGGCTTCACTTCGAGGATGTCGCCAAGCTGCTCGGCGCCTTCGACAAGCTGCTGCAGGCGGGGCATTCGCTCATCGTCATCGAACACAACCTGGACGTGATCGCTGCCGCGGACTGGATCATCGACCTCGGCCCGGAAGGTGGCGAAGGCGGCGGCGCGGTCGTGGTGGAAGGGTCGCCGGACGTGGTGCGCGCCCATGAAAGCTCGCACACCGCCGCCGCCTTGCGCGAATACGCCGAAGCCCTGGCCCGCACCCGCAGCGGTGAGACATCCGACGGTAGGAGCGGCGCCAGCCGCGAGGGTTTGGCGCATCTCCAGACGGAAGAACCGCTCGCGGCTGGCGCCGCTCCTACAGGGGGGAAGCGATCACTCGTCGCTGCCGAACCGCGGGTGGATTACCGCCCGATTGCCGCGCCGGCGATAGAGATCCGCCACGCCCGCGAGCACAACCTCAAGAACGTCAGCCTGCAGATCCCGCGTGACCAGTTCACCGTGATCACCGGCCTGTCCGGCTCGGGCAAATCCACCCTGGCCTTCGACATCGTCTTCGGCGAGGGCCAGCGGCGCTACCTGGAATCGCTCAACGCCTACGCGCGCCAGTTCGTGCAGCCGGCCAGCCGGCCCGACGTCGATGGCCTGTTCGGCATCCCGCCCACGGTGGCGATCGAGCAGCGCACCAGCCGCGGCGGACGCAAGAGCACGGTGGCGACGCTGACCGAGATTCACCCCTTCCTGCGCCTGATGTACGTGAAGCTGGGCACGCAGTTCTGCCCCGATTGCAACGTGCCGGTGACGCCGCAGAGCTTCGAGGCCATCGTCGCCCAGATCCAGCGCGAACTGCGCGGCGCCTCGGTCGAAGTGCTGGCGCCGCTGGTCGTCAACCGCAAGGGCCTATACACCGACCTCGCCAAGTGGGCGCGGAGCAAGGGCCACACGCAGCTGCGCGTCGATGGCGAATACCTGCCCACCGCCAAGTGGCCACGGTTGGACCGCTACAAGGAACACAACATCGAGCTGCCGACCGGCATGGTGGTGGTGCAGCCCGAGCACGAGGCCACGCTGCGCGAATTCGTCCGCCAGGCGCTGGACATCGGCAAGGGCGTGATCAAGGTGCTCGAGATCGGTAAGCTCGGTGCGGCGCCGATCACCTTCTCTACCCTTCGCGCCTGCCCGAGCTGCGGCACCGGCTTCCCCGAGCCCGATCCGCGCCTGTTCTCGTACAACGCCAAGCACGGCTGGTGCCCCAAGTGCTACGGCACCGGGCTGAAGACCGCAGCGCGCATCGAGGACCCGGACGCGCTCGACCTGGGCGATGCGGAAGAGGTCATCGTCAGCGACGAGCCCTGCCCCGCCTGCGACGGCGCGCGCCTCAATCCGGTGGCGCGTGCAGTGCGCTTCCGCGAGCTCGGCCTGCACCAGCTCGCGGCACAAGCAGTAGATGAGGCGGCCGGCTTCTTCACCGATCTGGCGCTGAACGAGCGCGAAACCGACATCGCCCGCGACCTCGTCAGCGAGATCCGTGGGCGGCTGGCCTTCCTGCAGCACGTCGGCTTGGGCTACCTGGCGCTCGACCGTGCCGCGCCCACGCTGTCCGGCGGCGAAGCGCAGCGCATCCGCCTGGCGGCGCAGCTCGGCTCCAACCTGCGCGGCGTGTGCTACATCCTCGACGAGCCGACCATCGGCCTGCACCCGCGCGACAACCGCCTGCTGCTCGATACCCTGGAGGCGCTGCGCGACCGCGGCAACACGCTGCTGGTGGTCGAGCACGACGAGGACACTATCCGCCGCGCCGACCACGTCATCGACCTCGGTCCCGGCGCCGGGGTGCGCGGCGGCCGGGTGGTGGCCGAAGGCGGCATCGACGACCTGCTGGCCGCGCCCGAATCCGCCACCGGCGCATGCTTCCGCCACCCGCTGCAGCACCCGCTGCGGCCGCGCCGCGCGGTGCCCGACGACCATGCGGCTATCCGCATCGAAGGCGCCAGCCTGCACAACCTACGCAACGTGACGGTGCGCATTCCGCTCGCGCGCCTGACGGTGGTGACGGGCGTGTCCGGCTCGGGCAAGTCCAGCCTGGCACGCGACGTCATCCACGCCAACCTGCGCGCCCGCCTTGGAGACCCCGAGGCCACCCGTGCCCGCCGCCGCGGCAAGGCCCAGCCCGAAGAGGTCGACCAAGCCCTGATCGGCTGCAAGGGCGTCCATGGCTGGCAACAGGTCGGCCGTGTGCTGGAGGTCGACCAGACCCCGATCGGCAAGACCCCGCGCTCCTGCCCGGCGACCTACGTCGGCTTCTGGGACGCGATCCGCAAGCTCTTCGCCGACACTTTCGACGCCCGCACCCGCGGCTGGAATGCTTCGCGCTTTTCCTTCAACACCGGCGCCGGGCGCTGCCCGGTCTGCGATGGCGCCGGCCAGACCACCGTCGAGATGAGCTTCCTCCCCGATGTGAAGACGCCCTGCGAGGGCTGCGGCGGCGCACGCTTCAATCCCGAGACCTTGTCGGTGCGCTGGAAGGACAGGACCGTCGCCGAGGTGCTGGCGATGCCGGTGGACGAGGCGGTGGATTTCTTCTCTGCCCATCCCGCGATCGCCCACCCCCTGCAGCTGCTGCAGGACGTCGGCCTTGGCTACCTGACCCTGGGCCAGCCCAGCCCGACGCTGTCGGGCGGCGAGGCGCAGCGCATCAAGCTGGTGACCGAACTGGCCAAGGTGCGCCGCCGCCCGGGTGACTCCGAAGACACGGGTGGTGTGCCGCTGCCGGCCGACAAGCACAGCCTGTATGTGCTGGACGAGCCGACGGTGGGCCTGCACATGGCCGACGTCGACAAGCTGATCCGGGTGCTGCACCGCCTGACCGATGCTGGCCATACGGTGCTGGTGATCGAGCATGACCTCGACGTCATGGCCGAGGCCGACTGGCTGATCGACCTCGGCCCGGAGGGCGGCGATGGCGGCGGCCGGGTGGTGGCCGAAGGCCCGCCCGAGGTGGCGATGGCGACGCCGGAGTCGCACACCGGGCGCCATCTGCGCGAGTTCCTGGCGCAGCGCAAGGCTGGATGATGTCCTGTGCGCCGGAACCCGCGCGCCGACGCCGGGTCTGTGCTCGGGCAGACGATCTTGCGGCGCGCAGCCTTCTTCGCAACACCACGCACTTTGATCACGGAACGACACACACATGACGACACGTAAAGTCCGCGTCTGGGACCTGCCCACCCGATTGTTCCACTGGCTGCTGGCCGTCCTCGTGGTTGCGGCCTACGTTACCGGCCAACTCGGCGGCAGCTTCATCCAGTGGCACGGCCGCGTCGGCATTGCCATCCTGGGGCTGCTAACGTTTCGTCTGGTGTGGGGCTTCATCGGCTCCACCTATGCCCGCTTTGCGGACTTCGTCCCGGGCCCCGCCCATCTGTGGGCGCACCTGCGCGGTCACTGGAGCGGGCTTGGTCACAACCCGCTCGGCGCCCTGTCGGTGCTCGCCCTGCTCGGCGTGATGAGTTACCAGGCGGTCACCGGGCTGTTTGCCAACGATGACATCGCTTTTTCCGGCCCCTTGCGCGCGCTGGTGAGCGGCGATACCAGCGATTGGTTGAGCGGCCTGCACCGGCAGAACTACTGGCCGATCATCGTCCTCGTCGCGCTGCACGTGGGGGCAGTGCTGTTCTATGCCGTGTTCAAGAAGGACAACCTGGTCAAGCCGATGATCACCGGCGACAAGGAGGTCGATGAGGCCGATGCCCAAGCCGCGCAGGGTGGCGGCATCGTGGCTTTGCTGCTTGCGTTGGCGATCACGGCTGCCGTGCTTTACGCAGCGACGGGCAGCTTCATTGCGCCACCGCCACCGCCTCCGGTACCCGCCTGGTAAGGTCGTCCCTTGCCAGGCGTAGAGAACGACAAAGCCACCCAAGGGTGGCTTTGTCGTTGGAGTACAAGTACCGTGCCGGGTCAGTCGGCGCGGTACTTGTCGTGACAGGCCTTGCAGGTGGCGCCCGTTTCACCGAAGGCCTTCTGCACCGCGGCCTTGTCACCGCTGGCGGCAGCCTGTGCCAAGTTCGCTGCAGCGGCGTTGAAATCCATCGCCAGCTTGCCGACATCTTCCATGTTCTGGAACAGTTCGGGCTTGGCGCGCGTCTTGCGGTCGCCGATGTCCTTGTCGGTGCCCGGGCCGTACAGTGCGCCCATGCCCGAACCCGCGATGGCTGCGATGGCGTTGGCAGCGGCCTGCACCTGCTGCGCGTTGAACTCGCCTTCCACGTTGGCCTTGATCTTGCCCATGTTCCAGCTCATGAAGCTGTAGCCGGCCTGGCGGAACTTGATCTGGTCTTCCGGCTTGACCTGGGCGGAAGCGGTGGCTGCAACGGACAGGGCGATGACGCCGAACAGGATGGATTTCTTCATTGACGACCTCTTAGCGTTGTGGGAAGGGTAATGCGTGTCGGCAGCGGCACAGCGGGCATGTGGGTTGCTGACTGACCGCCTTGCGACAGTGCGCCTTGCGGATTGGTTCAGCACATCGCATATCGACAAGCGATGATATTCCGCTCGTATGAGCGGAGGCAATCGCGCGCGTAGTGTTAAAGCCTGCCGCGACGGCGTCGTAATAAGCAGTCTATAAGCAAGAAATAGCAAGCAAGGGATATGTCCCTGCGGACAAGGAGATGAATGATGCGCCGTCTGGCTGATACACCGATCTGGCTTCGCCTCACCCTGGTGATCTGGCTCATGCTGGTCGTGGCCTGGGGTGGGATGATCGCGTGGGAGACACGGGTCAACCGCAACATGGCGATCGAGCAGGCCAAGGACTTTGCCGGCAGCATCAATGAGATGACCATGGCCGGCCTCACCGGCATGATGATCACGGGTACGGTCGGTCAACGCGACGTGTTCCTTGACCAGATCAAGGAACTCAGCGTCGTGCGCGACCTCAAGGTGATCCGTGGTGAGGCAGTGAGCAAGGTCTTCGGCGACGGCGGCTTGCCGACGGTCGGTGGCGATGCCGACGAACGCCTGGCCCTGGCCGAGGGCCGGACCACGATGCGGGTCGAGCACAATGCCGAGCATGGCGAGCACCTGCGTGTGGTGATCCCGTCTCTCGCCTTGCGCGACTGGCTGGGAAAGGATTGCATCGCATGTCACCAGGTCGCCGATCGCACACCGCTCGGTGCGGTGTCGATGCGGATTTCGCTCGACAAGGCCAATGCGGCGGTGATCGATTTTCGCAACCAGAGCATCGTGTTTGCCTTCCTCGTCTCCTTGCCGCTGATCGGTTTCGTCTATCTGTTCATCCGTCGCTTCGTCAGTCGTCCGCTGTCTCACCTCAATGAAGGCCTGGCACAGATTGCGCAAGGCGGTGGTGACCTGACCCGGCGCCTGGAAGTGGGTGGCCAAGACGAGATCGGGCGCACCGCGCTCACCTTCAATGAAATGCTGGCAACCCTGGCCGCACTGGTACGCCAGGTCGCGCAGTCGGCCTCGGCAGTCACCAATGCGGCCGGGCAGCTGGCCGGAAGCGCCACTGCAGTTGCCCAGGGCTCGCAACGCCAGCGCGCCACATCGGCAAACGCGGCGGAGACCGTCGATGCCATGATGGGCAACATCTCCAGTATTGCCGAGCGCACCGAGGCCGTGCGTGCGCGTTCGCATGACAGCTTGCAGCGCGCTCGGGAAGGGCAGGAGAGCCTGCGGCGACTTGTCGGCGAGGTGGGCCAGGTCGAAGCCACCGTCAAGCAGATGGCCGATGCGGTGAGCGACTTTGTTGGCTCGACGCAGGCGATCTCGCGCATGACGAGCGAAGTGCGGGACATTGCCGAGCAGACCAACCTGCTTGCACTCAATGCGGCGATCGAAGCGGCGCGGGCAGGCGAGCAGGGCCGTGGCTTTGCCGTGGTGGCCGACGAAGTGCGCAAGCTGGCAGAGAAATCCGCGCGCTCGGCAGGCGAGATCGATGCCTTGACGCGCGAGATCAGCAGTCGCTCGGATTCCGTTCAGGGTTCGATCGAGGATGGCCTGCATCACATCGAGTCGAGCCGCGCAGTAGCTGAAACGGTGAGCCAGGTGCTCGATTCGGCCAATGTGCTGGTCGTAGAGGTCGTGGACGGGCTGGACCACATCGCGCAGGCCACCGGTTCGCAGCGGGTATCGAGCCAGTCGGTGACTTCCAGCATCAGCGAGATCGCCGGCATGGCCCAGGACAACGGCCGCACCGTCGATCAGACCGTGGAGGCTGCACGCCACCTTGAGGCGCTGGCAGCACAGCTGCAGGATTCGGTATCCCGGTTCCGCTTCTGAGCGCTGGCGGGGGCTGCAGCACACGTGCTGCAGCCCCCGCCCGCGTGTCGAATGACTTA